>DATIAB010000097.1:0-22466 GCA_035458265.1 Ornithinibacter sp.
GCCCGAGGTTCGCGCTGCTCGCCGGCACGCGCACCTCGACCTCGACACCGGCCCGAAGCCGCGCGGCGCTCACCCGTCGAGGCCCAGGGCCACCGCGACACTGAAGGCGTCAACCGGCACTCGCACGGGGGCGACGTCCTCACCGTCGGCCGTGCGCAGTGCCCACTGCGGGTCCTTGAGCCCGTGCCCGGTCACGGTGCACACGATCGTGGCATCGGCTGGCACGATGCCGGCGCGGTGTGCCTTGAGCAGCCCGGCGATGCTGGCCGCCGAGCCCGGCTCGACGAAGATGCCCTCGGTCGAGGACAGCAGGCGATGGCCCTCGAGGATCTCGTCGTCGGTCACCGAGTCGATGTGGCCACCGGAGTCGTCGCGGGCGGCCTCGGCCTGGGCCCAGGACGCCGGGTTGCCGATGCGGATGGCGGTGGCGATGGTCTCCGGCTGGTCCACCGGGTGCCCCAGGACGATGGGGGCGGCTCCTGCGGCCTGGTAGCCCCACATCTGCGGGGTTCGGGTGGCGACCGGGGCGAGGTCGACCCCGCCCAGACCCACTGTCGCAGAAGCGTATTCGGTGTAGCCGCGCCAGTAAGCCGTGATGTTGCCCGCGTTGCCCACAGGCAGGACGTGGATGTCGGGGGCATCGCCGAGCGCGTCGACGACCTCGAACGCCGCTGTCTTCTGCCCCTCGATGCGCGCCGGGTTCACCGAGTTGACGAGCTCGACGGGGTAGGCCTCGGCGAGCTTGCGGGCCACGGTGAGGCAGTCGTCGAAGTTGCCCTCGACCTGGATGAGCGTTGCTCCGTGGGCGACGGCCTGGCTCAGCTTGCCCATCGAGATCTTGCCGTCGGGCACGAGCACGGCACACGTCATCCCGGCCTTGGTCGCATAGGCCGCGGCGCTGGCGCTCGTGTTGCCGGTGCTCGCACAGATGACGGCCTTGGCACCGTGCTTCTTGGCCATCGAGATCGCGGTGGTCATGCCGCGGTCCTTGAACGAGGCCGTCGGGTTGAGCCCCTCGAACTTCACGAGCACGTTGGCACCGGTCAGCTCGGACAGTCCTTCGCAGGGGATGAGCGGGGTGCCACCCTCCTGGAGCGTCACCACGGGTGCACCATCGAGCATCGGCAGGCGGTCGGCGTACTCGCGGATCACGCCGCGCCACAGGTGAGCCACCGCTCAGTCCCCTTCCACACGCATGACGGACGCGACGTCGTCGACCGCGTCCAGGTCGGCGAGCGCGTCGACGGTGGCCGCGAGGGCGGCATCCGACGCGCGATGGGTGACGACGACGAGCCTGGCCCGCTCGCCGGAGCCGGGTGCGACCTGCTGCCGCACCGTCTCGATGGACACCCCGTGCTCGGCAAAGGCGGTCGCGACCTGTGCGAGCACGCCCGGCCGGTCGGCGACGTCGAGGCTGATGTGGTACCTCGTGAGGGCCTGACCCATGTCGACGACGGGCAGGTCGGCGTAGGCGGACTCACCCGGCCCGCGGCCGCCCGCCACCCGGTGCCGGGCCACGGCGACGACGTCACCGAGCACGGCGGATGCCGTGGGGTCGCCGCCCGCGCCACGCCCGTAGAACATCAGCGGCCCCGCGGCCGTCGCCTCGACGAAGACGGCGTTGAAGGCGTCGCGGACGCTCGCCAGCGGGTGGCTGCGCGGGATCATCGCCGGGTGGACGCGAACGCTCACGGCATCCGCTCCGTCGGCGGTGGTGACCCGCTCGCAGATCGCGAGCAGCTTGACGACGCTGTCCATCTCGCGGGCGGCCTGGATGTCACCGGCCGTGACCTCGGTGATGCCCTCACGGTGGACGTCGGCGCTGGAGACCCGCGTGTGGAAGGCCAGGCTCGCGAGGATGGCGGCCTTGGCGGCTGCGTCGAAGCCCTCGACGTCGGCCGTGGGGTCGGCCTCGGCGTACCCGAGGGCCTGCGCCTGCTCGACGGTCTCGGCGAAGCCGGCCCCGCTGGTGTCCATCTTGTCCAGCACGAAGTTCGTCGTCCCGTTGACGATCCCGAGCACCTTGCGGACGTCGTCACCGGCCAGTGACTCGCGGATGGGCCGGAGGATGGGGATGGCGCCGGCCACGGCGGCCTCGTAGTAGAGGTCGACGTCGGCGGCGTCCGCGGCGGCGTAGAGGGTGGGGCCGTCCTCGGCGAGCAGCGCCTTGTTGGCCGAGACCACCGAGGCACCGTGCTCCATCGCGCGCAGGATCAGCCCACGCGCCGGGTCGATGCCGCCGATGACCTCGATGACGATGTCGGCTCGGGTGACGAGCTCGTCGGCGTCCGCGGTGAAGAGCGCGGGGTCGACGGGCACGTCGGGCCGCGGGCGCTGTGGCCGCCGCACGGCGATGCCCACGAGCTCGAGAGGCACTCCGACGCGGGCGGCGAGGTCATCGGCGTGCTCCACGAGCCGCGTCGCGACCGCCGAGCCCACGACACCGCAGCCGAGCAGCGCGATGCGCAGGGGGGCACCGGGTTCGTGCGCCATGGTTCTGAGCGCCATGGTGGGGTCCATCTCCTCGCTGTCGTTCCTCACGCGTCCGCCACGTCGAGGGCGAGCAGGTCATCGATCGTCTCACGCCGCACGAGCACGCGTGACCGCCCCCCACGGACGGCGACGACGGGTGGCCGGGGTGTGTGGTTGTACTGGCTGGAGAGGCTCCGGCAGTAGGCCCCCGTGCCCGGAACGGCGATGAGGTCGCCCGGTCGCACATCGGCCGGGAGGTACTCGTCGAGCACCACGATGTCGCCGCTCTCGCAGTGCCGCCCGACGACGCGCGAGAGAAGCGGCCCGGCCGTCGACCGGCGGTTGGCCAAGGTGCAGGAGTAGTCGGCCTCGTACAGGGCGGGGCGCGCGTTGTCGCTCATTCCGCCGTCGACCGAGACATAGGTCCGGGTGTGCCCGCCACCGACCTCGACCGGCTTGACCGTGCCGACCTCGTACAGGGTGAACGTGCTCGGCCCGACGATGGCTCGGCCGGGCTCGACCGACACCCGCGGCAGCCGGCGGAGGTCGCCGTCGCCGACGCCCTTCAGCTCGCGCTCGAGGATGCCGGCCATCTCCCGGGCCAGGGTGCTCGCCGGCAACGGGGTGTGCTGCGAGGTGTACGCGATGCCGTACCCCCCACCGAGGTCGATCTCCGGGCAGTGGTGCCCGTGCTCGTCGGCGATGCGGGCGTGCAGTGCGACGAGGCGGTGGGCCGCCGTCTCGAAACCGCCGGTGTCGAAGATCTGGCTGCCGATGTGGCTGTGCAGGCCGCGCAGGGCGAAGACGTCGGGGCGCGCGAGGATGCGGCTGGCTGCCTCGAAGGCCCGGCCGCCGGCGAGGCTGAAGCCGAACTTCTGGTCCTCGTGCCCTGTCGCGATGAACTCGTGGGTGTGCGCCTCGACGCCGACGGTGACACGCACCATGACGGGGGCGACGACACCGAGGTCGGCTGCGACCAGGGCGATCCGGTCGATCTCCTGGAAGGAGTCGACGACGATCCGGCCGACGCCGTAGGTGAGCGCCTCACGGATCTCGGCAACCGTCTTGTTGTTGCCGTGGAAGCCGATCCGCGCACCCGGGAACCGGGCACGCTGGGCGACCGCGAGCTCGCCGCCGGTGCAGACGTCGAGGAACAGTCCCTCCTCGTCCACCCAGCGGGCGACCGCTGTGCAGAGGAACGCCTTCCCGGCGTAGTAGACGTCGGCGCCGGCCAGGTCGTCGAAGGCCGAGAAGAAGCTGTCGCGGAACTCGGCTGCCCGAGAACGGAAGTCGGCCTCGTCGAGCACGTAGGCAGCCGTCCCGTGCTCCGCGGCCAGCGTCACGACGTCGACGCCGCCGACCGTGAGCCGCCCGTGGTCGTCGCGGGTGACCGTGCGGGCCCAGAGCTGCGGCAGCAGCTCCATGACGTCCGTCGGCGTCGGAAGGTAGAGCGGCGGGCCGCCGTAGCCCTCGGCGTGCAGGACCCCTGCTTCGTGCGAACGCATCGGTCAGCCCTTCACATCCGGTCGGGGGCGCTGACCCCGAGCAGGTCGAGGCCGTTGGCGAGCACCTGGCGCGTGGCGTCGTTGAGCCACAGCCTGCTGCGGTGCAGGTCGGTGACCTCCTCGTCGACGCTCATGGGGCGCACCCGACAGGTGTCGTACCACTTGTGGAAGCGACCGGCGAGCTCCTCGAGGTATCGCGCCACCCGGTGCGGCTCCATGAGGTGGGCCGCTTGGGCGACGACGCGCGGGAAGTCACCGAGCACTGCGAGCAGCGCGGCCTCGGTCGGGTCGGCGAGCAGTCCGGCGTCGAAGCCGTCCTCGCGGCGGACGCCGTCGTCGTTCGCCAGCCTCGCCACGCTGGCGGTCCGTGCGTGCGCGTACTGGACGTAGAAGACCGGGTTGTCGTTGGTCTGCTTGCGCAGCTCCTCGCCGTCGAGCGAGAGCGGGCTGTCGGCCGGGTAGCGCGCGAGGGAGTAGCGCACGGCATCCGAGCCGATCCACTCGAGCAGCTCGTCCATGTAGATGGCGTTGCCCAGGCGCTTGCCCATGCGCTCGCCGGCGATCGAGACGAGCTGACCGATCTTGACCTCGATGTGGTGCTCGGGGTCATCGCCGGCGCAGGCCGCGATGGCCTTCAGGCGGTTGATGTAGCCGTGGTGGTCGGCGCCGAGCAGGTAGACCTTCTCGTCGAAGCCGCGGTCCTTCTTGCTCAGGTAGTAGGCCGCGTCGGCGGCGAAGTAGGTGGGGGTGCCGTCAGCCCTGATGAGCACCCTGTCCTTGTCGTCCCCGAAGTCGGTCGTGCGCAACCACACGGCGCCGCCGTCGTCGAAGACGTGACCCTGCTCCCGCAAGCGGGCGACGGCCTGCTCGACCGCGCCACCGTCGTGCAGCCCCCGCTCGGAGAACCACACGTCGAAGTGCACCCCGAAGCCGTCCAGGGTGCGCCGGATCGCGGCGAGCTGGGAGGTGTAGCCGAGGTCGCGAGCCAGCGTGACGGCATCCGCGGGGTCGAGGTCGAGGAGATCGGGTCGCTGGGCGAGAACCTCCGCCGCGCGGTCGGCGACGTAGGCCCCCGGATAGCCGTCCTCCGGGGGCTCCTGCCCCGCCGCTCGGGCGAGGACGGAGGCGCCGAACTTGTCCATCTGCGCGCCCGCGTCGTTGATGTAGTACTCGGCCGCGACGTCGGCTCCCGCCGCGACGAGCAGGCGCCGCATGGCGTCGCCGAGAGCGGCCCAGCGGGTGTGGCCGATGTGCAGCGGGCCCGTCGGGTTCGCCGAGATGAACTCGAGGTTCACCACCCGCCCCGCCTCGGAGCGGCCGTGGCCGTAGGTGGCACCGGCCTCGACGATGGAGCGGGCGAGCTCGCCGGCGCTCGCGGCATCCAGGGTGATGTTGAGGAAGCCGGGGCCCGCGACGTCGACGGCCTTCACCCCGGAGACCGAGGCGAGGTGGGTCGCGAGGGATGCCGCGAGGTCGCGCGGGGGGATGCCGGCGCCCTTGGCGAGCTGGAGGGCGATGTTGGTGGACCAGTCCCCGTGGTCGCGGTTGCGCGGGCGCTCGACCCTGACCTCCGCGGGCACGGTGATCGCGAGGTCACCGGCGTCGACGGCGGACTGGAGGGCGGCGCGGATCGCGGCCGAGAGCTGTTCGGGGGTCACCCGCCCGATTCTATCGAGGCTGCCGGGTGCCCCTGCCGCGCTCCGCGAGCCGTGAGACGGCCCCGACGAGCTCGTCGGGGTCGAACGGCTTGGTGACGAAGGCGTCGAACCCGGCGTTGCTCGCCTCGGGGGCGTCGTGGGCGATCACCGCGGCGGTGAGGAGCACGACCGGCACCGGGTCGAGGCGGGGGTGCGACCGGATCGCGGCGATCGCCCACCAGCCGTCGTAGGGCGCCATCTGGGAGTCGAGAACGATGACGGCCGGGCGCTGCGCGTGGGGGTCGATGAGGCGCGCCATCGCCTCGTGTCCGTCGGCCGCCTCCTCGACCCGGAAGCCGGCCAGCTCGAGGTTGATGCGCAGCAGCCGGCGGATGGGCTCGGTGTCGTCACACACCAGGACCAGCGGTGCGTGGCTCTCGGCGCCCCTGCCGGATTGCATACGGCCCACAGTAGGCTGGTAGCCTCGCCGGGCGCTGGGTATCTCCACCCGAGATTCCCGGCGCGGGCCACACCGGCCCCCGTAGCTCAGGGGATAGAGCACCGCCCTCCGGAGGCGGGAGCGTAGGTTCGAATCCTACCGGGGGCACCACCCGGAAACGCCCGTTGACCTGCACGGACAGGACCAGCGGGCGTTCGCCGTCGCTGGTCCCCACGGGCTGTGTGCGAGCCGGAAAAGGCATTTGGGGCACGGCACCCCGGCGCTGCTCGAGGCCCGGACCATCAGGGGACTCTCACGCCTGCCGGGCCCAGCCACGCCCGGCACTGCCGCGGGGATGCCGTTCGCGCGCCCATCCGCGCCCGTGGCCCCCCAGCTCCTCGAGGCGCCGCTACCAGGGCTGCACGCTCTCTGGTCTCCCCGCGCGCCTAGGCTTCGACTCATCCACCAATGGAACCTGGCAAGGAGGAACGGATGCGCATCGTGGTCGCGGCCCTTGCTCTCGCGCCCTTCGCGCTCGTCCTCATCGGCATGGCGACCGGCCGGGCGCGCGTCCAGCCGTGCTGCCGGCCGACGGCCTCCGACGAGCACCCATCGCCACAGGGCTGACCGGCTGATCGGCGGCCCTCCGGCTCACCCGCTCCTGCGGTGGATCCACGCGAGCGCGATGCCCACCTCGGCCAGGCCGATGCCGGCGATGACCGGCTGGAGGACGTAGTACCGCTGCAGCAGGGCGAGCTGGACGACGATCCACAGGACGAGGGCGGCGCCGACGACAACCCCGACCGCGCCGGCCCGTGCGTCTCGCCGCCACACCAACCAGGCCGCGACGAGCTGCGGCACCGCGACGGTCACGAGGAGCGCCACGCCGGGCCAGAGCCACGTGTCGACGGGCAGCCGATGCAGCCAGGCGATCGGCATCCCCATGCCGTCGCGCATGAGGCCGACTCCTCCGTAGACGGCCCCGACCCCCACGAACAGGAGAAGGCCCAGCAGCGTCACCGGTTCCCAGCCCCAGCGCTCGTCAACCCGCCACCGACGGGGCACCTCGGCCATCGTGGGGCCTCCTCTCACCACCTCTCGATCCTGCTCCTCGCGCGAGGACCACACAGCCATCTGTCTGCACCGTCACACCCGGGAGGAGCCGGCGGGTCAGCGCTGCGAGGCGTCCGAGACCTCCCCGACGAGCTCCTCGAGGACGTCCTCGAGGAAGACGACCCCGACGACCTCGCCGTCGTCGGCGACCACACGGGCCAGGTGCGAGCCGGTGGCCTGCATCGTGCCGAGCACCGACTCGACCTCGTCATCGCGTCGCACGTTGGCCATCCGGCGCACCCGCTTGGCGGGCACCGGCTCATGGCGTTCGGACTCGTCGGCGTAGAGCACGTCCTTGAGGTGCAGGTAGCCGCCGAGGTCGCCGGCCTCGTCGCGCACGGGGAAGCGCGAGAACCCGTGCTTGGCGACGAGCCGTTCGATGTCCGACGGCGTCGCGCCCGGACCGACCGTCACCAGCGAGGACACCGGCACGCCGACGTCAGCGGCGTCCTTGTCGCTGAACTCGAGCGCGGCACCGAGTCGCTCGTAGGGCTTGTCCTCGACGAGCCCCTCGTCGCGTGACTCGTTGAGAATGTGCGCGACCTCCTCGGCGGTGAACGCCGAGGCCAGCTCGTCCTTGGGCTCGACCCCGAAGAGCCGGATGAGGGCCTTGGACAGCCAGTCCATCGCGTGGATGATCGGCGCGACGACCTTGGTCACCATGACGAGCGGTGGCACGAGGGCGATCGCCGACCGCTCCGGACGGGCGATCGAGATGTTCTTCGGGATCATCTCGCCGTAGACGACGTGGAGGAACACGACGACACCGAGGGCGAGCGCGAGGGCCACGACGTCAGCGACGACCGGGGAGATACCGAAACCCTCGAACAGCGGCGTGAGCGCGTGGTGCAGCGCGGCCTCCGAGATGGCACCGAGCAGTACCGAGCACACGGTGATGCCGAGCTGGCAGGTTGCGAGCAGGATGCCGGTGTGCTGCATGGCCTTCAGGGCCGTGCGCGCACCCTTGCTGCCCGCCTCGGCCAGCGGCTCGAGCTGGCTGCGGCGTGCGGACATCGCCGCGAACTCCGCCCCGACGAAGAAGGCATTGGCGGCGAGCAGCGCGACCGTCAGCAGGATGGTCGACAGGCTCATGACGCACCTCCCGCGTCGGTGCGGTCGGCACCCTGGCGGGAGCGGACGGCATCCTCGGCGGGGACGACCATCGCGGGCTGCAGCCGGAGCCGGTCGACGCGGTGGCCGTCCATGTCGAGCACCCGGACCGTCCACCCGTCGACGACCACCTCGTCCCCGACCGTGGGGACCCGGCCGAGCTCGGCCATGATCCAGCCGCCGATGGTCTCGTAGGCAGGCCCGTCGGGCACGGCGGCCCCCGCGCGCGATCGCACCTCGTCGGGTCGCCAGAGCCCGGGAACGATCCACGAGCCGTCCTTGAGGGCCCGCGCGGTCGTCTGCGAGCGGTCGTGCTCGTCACTCACCTCGCCGACGATCTCCTCGACGAGGTCCTCGAGGGTCACGATGCCCGAGGTGCCGCCGTACTCGTCGACGACGACGGCGAGCTGCATCCCGCCCTCGCGAAGCTGGACCAGCAGCGGGTCGAGGCGCAGGGTCTCGGGGACGAGCACCGCCGGCACCATGAGAGCGGAGACAGGGACGTCGGCACGACGGTCGTAGGGCACCGCGATGGCCTTCTTGACGTGCACGATGCCGTCGACGTCGTCCCAGTCCGAACCCACGACCGGGAAGCGCGAGTGCCCGGTCCGGCGGGCCAGGGCCACGAGGTCGGCGGCGGTCGCGATGCGGTCGATGGACGTCGCGCGCGAGCGGGGGGTCATGACGTCGGCCGCGGTCTGGTCGGCGAAACCCAGGGATGCCGTGACGAGCCTCGCGGTTCCGAGGTCCAGGGTGCCCGCCTCGGCGGACGAGCGGATCAGCGACGCGAGCTCGGCGGGGCTGCGGGCCGCGGAGAGCTCCTCCTGCGGCTCGATGCCGAGCGCGCGCAAGGTGCGGTTCGCGACGCCGTTGAGCAGCGCGATCATCGGCTTCGTCGAGATGCCGAACCACCGCACCGGCGCGGCCGAGATCTTGGCGGTGGCCAGGGGAAGCGAGATCGCCAGGGTCTTGGGCACCATCTCCCCGACGATCATCGAGAAGAGGGTCGCGATGATCATCGCCATGACGGATGCCGTGGAGCCGGCCACCGACTCGGACAGCCCGAGGCGCTGCAGCGGCCCGGTCAGGAGGACACCGATCGACGGTGCGGCGATGAACCCGAGGACGAGGGTGGTCAGCGTGATGCCGAGCTGGCAGGCGGACAGCTGGGTCGACAGCTGCCGGTGCGAGGCGAGCACCGAGCGCGCACCCTTCTCCCCTGCGTCGACCGCACGCTGCACGGTGGGACGGTCGAGGGCGACGAGCGAGAACTCGGCTGCCACGAAGAAGGCGGTGCCGACGGTGAGGACGACCCCGAGGAGCAGGAGCAACCATTCGGTCATAGTCGGAACATCGTAGGTGAGCAGTGCCCCCCGCCCGGCATCCCGGGACAACCGCACGGCCCCGGTCCACCGCGACGGGAACCCGGGTCCACCGGTGGGTTGACCCTCACGTCGGGGGAGCCTGAGAGGATCGGGGCATGACACCACGAGTGCGCGGATGAGCGCCACGACCACCGACGGCGCACGAATCGAGATCCGGGGGCTCACCAAGCGCTTCGGGTCCTTCGTCGCCGTCGACGACCTCAGCTTCGACGTCGAGCCCGGCCGGATCACCGGCTTCCTCGGCCCCAACGGTGCCGGCAAGACCACGAGCCTGCGCATGCTCCTCGGGCTGGTCCACGCCACGAGCGGCACCGCGACGATCAACGGCCAGCGCTACGTCGACCTCGCCGACCCCCTCGGCACCGTCGGCGCGGCGCTCGAAGCCACCAACTTCCACCCGGGCCGCAGCGGCCGTGACCACCTGCGGGTCCTGGCGGATGCCGGTTCCGTCCCCCACCGGCGCGTCGACGAGCTGCTCGAGCTCACCGGCATCCCGGCCGCGGCGCGCAAGCGCGCCGGCGAGTACAGCATGGGGATGCGCCAGCGCCTGGGCCTCGCGGCCGCCCTGCTCGGCGACCCGAAGGTGCTCGTGCTCGACGAGCCGTCCAACGGGCTGGACCCCGAGGGCATCCGGTGGCTGCGCGGGTTCCTGCGCCACCTCAGCAGCCAGGGCAAGACCATCCTCGTGTCGAGCCACCTCCTGCAGGAGGTCCAGCAGACCGTCGACGAGGTCGTCATCATCGCCAACGGGCGGTTGGTCAAGGCGGGGACCGTCGCCGAGCTCGAGGGCACCCCGGGCGCGGTCGTGCGCACGACGGATGCCGGGCGACTGGCCGGCGCACTGCGCGTCGCCGACGTCACCAGCACGCCCGACGGCGACGGCACGCTGATCGCCGACACCACCGACCTGCGACTCATCGGCGACGTCGCCCTGCGCGCCGGGCTGCCGATCTACGGGCTGCAGCCGCGCAAGGCCGACCTCGAGGCGCTGTTCTTCGAGCTCACCGAGGGAACCAACCGCAACGAGGCGTCCGGGGGCGGTGCACCCGCCGAGCGGGATGCCATGACCGGGCAGGAAGGGGCCAACCTGTGATCCCCGCGATCCGCAGCGAGTTCCGGAAGTTCTTCACCACCCGCCTGTGGTGGGGCATGGCGCTGGCCATCTTCCTCTCGGGGGCTGCCTTCGCCGCCCTGTTCGGGTTCCTCCTCACCGGGGACCTGGCCGGTCAGGGTGGGCCTGGCGGAGTACCGACCGGGGACCCCACACAGATCGTCAACACCGTCTATGTCGGCGGGCTGGGCATCGGCTACCTCCTCATGCTCACCATCGGTGTCCTCCAGATCGGTGCCGAGTACCGCCACAAGACGATCTCCGGAACCTTCCTCGCCACCCCGCGCCGACTGCCCGCGATGATGGCCAAGGTCGTCGCCCTGCTCGGCATCGGGGCCCTGTACGGCCTGATCAGCCTCATCGGCTCGGTGAGCGTGGGAGCCGCGGTGCTCACGTTGCGAGACGTGGACCCGTTCCCCTCCACCGCGATCCTGCGCACGCTCGCGCTCAGCCTCCTCGTGCTGGGACTGTGGGCCCTGATCGGCCTGGGAATCGGCATCCTCATCCCCAACCAGGTGGCCGCCCTGCTCATCGGCATCGGCGTCGCGTGGATCGTCGAGCCTCTGCTCGGCTTCGCGATGACCTTTTGGGAGTTCGGCCGGGAGAACATCGCTCAGTACCTGCCCTCTTCCGCGACCAACGCGGTGATCGACGCCGTGCAGAACACCCCCGACGAGGTGCGCCTCGAGTGGTGGGCTGCGGCCCTGGTCCTGGCGGCGTATGCCGCCCTGCTCTCCGGGTTCGGCATCTGGCGCACGACCCGCGCGGACATCAGCTGAGGTCGGGCGGGCGTCGGTGACGACGGCCGGTATGCCGCGTGCACGGCATACCGGCCGTCGCACGTCGTCGACCGCTCACCAATCCGGGCCGTTCAGGCACCACGAGCGGGGATACCCTAGGCCGGGAACTCAACCCTCAACGTCGAGCCCAGAAAGAGGCGCATCCTCCGTGGCCGAGCAGTCCCCGTCCAGCGACCCCCTGACCTCCTTCGGACCCAACGAGTGGCTGGTCGACGAGCTGTACGAGCAGTACCAGAAGGACAAGCACAGCGTCGACCGCGCGTGGTGGGACTTCTTCAAGGACTACGAGCCCGGTGAGGCTGCCCTCGGCCGTGGTGCCGCGGCCGCTGCCAACCGCGCGGCAGCCGCCCCCCGGGCACCCCGCGCGCCCGCCGCGCCCACACCGGCAGCCAACGGCTCGGGCCACACCGCGCCGGCGGTCAAGGCGCCGACGCCGGCGGCCGCCCCCGCTCCGGCCCCTGCTCCTCCTGCCCCGGCACCGGCCCCCAGGCCCGCAGCCGCCCCCTCCCCTGCCCCGGCGCCCGTGCGGTCGGAGCCGGCTGCCGCTGCGAGTGCCCCCAAGCCCCGCGAGGCGGTGGCACCGAAGGCGTCGGGCCCGCTCGCCGACTCCTCGCAGACCCCGATCCGCGGCGCGAGCGCCCGGGTCGTGACGAACATGGAGTCCTCGCTCGAGGTGCCCACGGCAACCTCGGTACGCGCCGTCCCGGCGAAGCTGCTCATCGACAACCGCATCGTCATCAACAACCACCTCACCCGCAGCCGCGGCGGGAAAGTCAGCTTCACCCACATCATCGGGTTCGCGCTGGTCAAGGCCCTGGGCGTGATGCCGGCGATGAACAACGGCTTCGGCCACGACGAGGCCGGCAAGCCGGTGCTCGTGACACCGGCCCACGTCAACCTCGGGCTGGCCATCGACCTCGCGAAGCCGGACGGCACACGCAGCCTGCTCGTGCCGTCGATCAAGGCTGCGGAGACGATGGACTTCGCGCACTTCTGGACCGCCTACGAGGAGATGGTCAAGAAGGCGCGCTCGGGCAAGCTCACCGTCGAGGACTTCCAGGGCACCTCGATCTCGCTGACCAACCCGGGCACCATCGGCACCGTGCACTCGGTGCCGCGCCTCATGCAGGGCCAGGGCACGATCATCGGTGTCGGCGCCCTCGAGTACCCGGCCGAGTGGGCCGGCGCGAGCCTGGAGACGCTCAACCGCAACGCGGTGAGCAAGATCCTCACGCTCACGAGCACCTACGACCACCGCATCATCCAGGGCGCGCAGTCCGGCGACTTCCTGCGCATCGTCCACGCCCTCCTGCTCGGCGAGCACGGCTTCTACGACGAGATCTTCGAGAGCCTGCGCATCCCCTACGAGCCGATCCGCTGGGTGCAGGACGTCGACACCTCCCACGACGACGACATCAACAAGGTCGCGCGCGTCCAGGAGCTCATCCACGCGTACCGGGTGCGCGGCCACCTCATGGCCGACACCGACCCGCTGGAGTACAAGCAGCGGCGGCACGAGGACCTCGACGTCACCACGCACGGCCTGACCCTGTGGGACCTGGACCGCACGTTCGCGACCGGTGGCTTCGGCGGTCAGCCGTTCCTCAAGCTGCGCAAGATCCTCGGCGTCCTGCGAGACTCCTACTGCCGCACGATCGGCGTCGAGTACATGCACATCCAGGACCCGGAGCAGCGGCTGTGGATCCAGGAGAAGATCGAGGTCGGCTACGCCAAGACCACGCGCGAGGAACAGCTGCGCATCCTGCGCCGGCTCAACGCGGCGGAGGCCTTCGAGACCTTCCTGCAGACCAAGTTCGTCGGGCAGAAGCGGTTCTCCCTCGAGGGTGGCGAGTCCGTCATCGCCCTGCTCGACCGCGTGCTCTCCCGCGCTGCCGAGGACGACCTGCACGAGGTGTGCATCGTGATGCCGCACCGCGGCCGCCTCAACGTGCTCGCCAACATCGCGGGCAAGTCCTACGGCCAGATCTTCCGTGAGTTCGAGGGCAAGCAGGACCCCCGGTCGGTCCAGGGGTCGGGCGACGTGAAGTACCACCTCGGCACCGAGGGCACCTTCACCGGGGAGGACGGCTCGACGACCAAGGTCTACCTCGCCGCCAACCCCTCCCACCTCGAGGCCGTCAACCCGGTGCTCGAGGGCATCGTCCGGGCCAAGCAGGACCGCCTCAACCTCGCTGGTGAGGACTTCACCGTGCTGCCCGTGCTCCTCCACGGTGACGCGGCGTTCGCCGGTCAGGGGGTCGTCGCGGAGACGCTGAACCTCTCGCAGCTGCGCGGCTACCGCACCGGCGGCACCGTGCACATCGTCATCAACAACCAGGTGGGCTTCACGACCTCGCCGAGCTCGTCACGTTCCTCGACGTACTCCACCGACGTCGCCCGCATGATCCAGGCGCCGATCTTCCACGTGAACGGCGACGACCCCGAAGCCTGCGTCCGGGTCGCCGAGCTCGCCTACGACTTCCGCAAGGAGTTCCACAAGGACGTCGTCGTCGACATGGTCTGCTACCGCCGCCGTGGTCACAACGAAGGCGACGACCCGTCGATGACCCAGCCGCTGATGTACAACCTCATCGAGGCCAAGCGCAGCGTCCGCAAGCTCTACACCGAGTCCCTCATCGGGCGTGGCGACATCACCGTCGAGGATGCCGGGGTCGTGCTGCGCGACTACCAGCAGCAGCTGGAGCGGGTGTTCGTCGAGACCAAGGCCGCTCTCAAGGAGGCCGAGCAGGAGCCCGCGGACACCGCCTACTCCGGCACCGACGTCGAGGGCCACACCGGCCTGGAGCCGCCGGCCGCCCAGACGCGGGGCGCCGACCGCACCAAGCACTCCTCCACGCACACGGCGATCAGCCCGGAGATGCTGCACCGCCTCGGCGACGCCTTCGTCGACATCCCGGACGGCTTCACGGTCCACCCCAAGCTCAGGCAGATGCTCGAGAAGCGTGCAGCGAGCACCCGCGAGGGCGGCATCGACTGGGGCACCGGCGAGCTTCTCGCGTTCGGCTCGATCCTCATCGACGGGACTCCTGTGCGCCTT
This sequence comes from Ornithinibacter sp., assembly GCA_035458265.1. GTDB lineage: Bacteria > Actinomycetota > Actinomycetes > Actinomycetales > Dermatophilaceae > Fodinibacter. Next base: position 14,631 of record DATIAB010000097.1, read on the forward strand.
GCCGGTCAGGACAGTCGGCGCGGCACCTTCGTGCAGCGCCACGCCGTGCTCATCGACAAGGAGAACGCCGCCGAGTGGACCCCACTGCTCTACCTCGGCGAGGGCCAGGGCAAGTTCTGGGTCTACGACAGCCTGCTGTCCGAGTTCGCGGCCATGGGCTTCGAGTACGGCTACTCCGTCGAACGCCCGGACGCCCTCGTCCTCTGGGAGGCCCAGTTCGGCGACTTCTTCAACGGCGCCCAGACCATCGTCGACGAGTTCATCTCGAGCTCGGAGCAGAAGTGGGGCCAGCGCTCCTCGGTCGTGCTCCTCCTCCCCCACGGCTACGAGGGGCAGGGGCCCGACCACTCCTCGGCCCGGATCGAACGCTTCCTCACGATGTGCGCCGAGGGCAACATGACCGTTGCCTACCCGTCGACCCCGGCGTCATACTTCCACCTGCTGCGGCGGCAGGCCTACGCCCGCCCCCGACGCCCGCTCATCGTCTTCACCCCGAAGTCGATGCTGCGCCTCAAGGCCGCGAGCTCGGCCCCCGAGGACTTCACGACGCGCGGTTTCGAGCCCGTGATGGCCGATCGCGAGGGTGCGACCTCGGGCGAGGTGACCCGCGTTCTCATTGCGGCCGGAAAGGTCGTCTACGACCTCCTCGCCGCGCGTGAGGAGCGCGGCGACACGTCCACGGCGATCCTGCGGCTCGAGCAGTACTACCCCCTGCCCGCCGCCGACCTCGCCGCGCAGCTCGCGAAGTACCCGAACGCCGAGGTCGTCGTCGTCCAGGACGAACCGAAGAACCAGGGTGCCTGGCCCTTCCTCGCGCTCAACCTCCCCGAAGCCCTGGAGGCCCTCGGCGAGCACCGGGTGCCCACGGTGGTGTGCCGACCGGCATCCGCATCACCGGCGACCGGCTCGACGAAGAAGCACCAGATCGAGCAGGCCGACCTCATCGCCCGCGCGTTCGACCGCTGACGCCTACCCCCCGCGGGGTGGAGGTGATACCGCTCGGGAATCCGCGCACCTGCACCTCGACCCCGCGCCGGCCGCTGCGGGTGGAGGTGATACCGCTCGGGAATCCGCGCACCTGCACCTCGACCCGCGCTGAGGGCCGACACGCCGGATGCCGTCCGCGGCCCGCCGGTGGGCGCGCACTCCCGGGCGGGTAACCTCACAAGCGTGTACTTCACCGACCGCGGCATCGAGGAGCTGCAGACCCGCCGGGGTGACGAGGAGATCACCTTCGACTGGCTCGCGGAGCAGCTGCGCACGTTCGTCGACCTCCACCCCGACTTCGAGGTGCCCGTGGAGCGGCTGGCCACCTGGCTTGCCCGCCTGGACGATGAGGACGAGTGAGCCGCTGATGTCGTACGAGCAGCCCGACGAGGGTCACCCTCCGATCGAGTTCCGCCCGAGCGCCGATGCCCAGGTGGTGTCCGAGGGGCCGCGCGACCTCGCGCTGGTCTTCCTCGGCGGCTCGCTCGTGGCCGGGGTCGGGGACCCTAAGGGACAGGGGTGGGTGACGCGTGTCGTCGGCCGCACCCAGCACCCCGACCTCGAGCTGACGGCGTACAACCTCGGCGTGCGAGGGGACACCTCGGCCGACGTCCTGCACCGGTGGACCACCGAGGTCCCGTCACGCTGGGCGGGGCGCACCGAGCGTCGAGTCGTCATCTCCACCGGCACCGATGACATCCTCGGCGGCATCTCGCTGGCCCGCCACCGGCTCAACCTCGCCAACCTGCTCGATGACGCCGTCACCACCGGGGTGGGCACGTTCGTCGTCAGCCCGCCTCCGACGGACGACCCCGAGGTCAACGCCCGCCTCGAGGTGCTCGTCGAGGCGCAGGCAGACGTGTGCGGGCGCCGCGACGTGCCCTTCGTCGACTCCTTCACCCCGCTCATGGGCCACGACCAGTGGCGCACGGACCTGGCTGCGAGCCGGGTTCCGCAGCATCCCGGGCAGGCCGGCTACGGCCTCATCGCGTGGCTGGTGCTCCACCACGGCTGGGCACCCTGGCTGCAGATCGCCTGACGAACGGGGCGCCTGCTCGAGGTGGTCGGATTCAGTCGAGTCAGGCGGGGGTGGTGACGAACTCCCGCACGACGTCCGCGAACCGGTCTGGGTCGTCGAGGTGTGGGAAGTGGCCGGCGCCCTGGAACAGCTCCACCCGGCATCCTGGGATCGAGGCGGTCGCGGAGGCTGCGTGCCACGCCGGGATCATCCGGTCCTTGGTGCCCCAGACCACGAGCGTGGGAATGGGCGCCGCCTCGGGCAGGTAGTCGTGGGCGGTGACGCTCTGGCCGCCCGGGTCGATCACGGCCCGTGTCGTCGCGAGGAAGGCCCGGCGGGTGTCGGCATCGCCGAGCGAGGTGAAGCCCTGCCAGACCTGGGTGATGTCCGAGCCGGGGTTCACCCCCACCTTCTGCAGGGCCCGGCCGGCGGAGGCGAGTCGGTCTCGCATCCACCCGGAGGCGATGACGGGCAGGACGTACTCCGCGCCCGGGAGGGTCGCCGAGCGCAGCAGCGGGCTGACCTCACGACCGAGCCCACCGCTGGAGACGAGGACGAGCCGCTCGACCCGCTCGGGGAAGAGGTACGAGAACACCATGGCGATCCCGCCGCCGAGCGAGTGCCCCACGATGGTCACCCGGTCGATCTCCAGCCGGTCGAGCAGGTCCCGCAAGGTCGCGGCATGCGCCCCGAGCGAGTAGTCACCCATCGGCTTGGCAGAGTCACCGTGGCCGAACAGGTCGGGGACGATGACGCGGTGGTCCTCGTCGAGCCGGTCGACGAGGTGGGCCCACTGGCGCTGGCTGCCGAGGAGGCCGTGGATGAACAGCAGCGCTGGACCGCTGCCGCTGTCGCTGTAGGAGAAGGTGTGCCCGTGCAGGGTCACCGTGCGCTCGGTGGACGTCGCCTTCACGATGACTCCTGGTCGGGGCGGTGGGTGTGGCCCTTCATGTTACCGCCGAGTAGCCCGGGCGCTGACCAGTCGTGGCCGACGCCACTGCCACGCAGGCCACCTCGACCGGTCAGATCGTGAAGACCACCTTGCCGGTCACTCGTCCGGCCACCATGGCCTCGAAGCCCTCCCGGGCGTCCACGAGCGGGACGACCGAGTCGACGAGCGGCTCGATCCCGGCGTCGACGACGAACCGCGACAGCCGCTCCAGCTCGTCCCGAGTCCCCATCGTCGACCCGATGACCCGCAGCTGCTTGAAGAAGATCTTGGTCAGCTCGGCCCTGGCCGGCGCGTCCCCGGACGTCGCTCCCGAGATGACGATGGTTCCCCCGGGGCGCAGGCTGTTCACCGAGTGCGACCAGGTCGCGGCGCCGACGGTCTCCATGACCGCGTCCACCCGATCCGGAAGACGGGCACCGCTGGGGAACCACTGGTCCGCTCCCAGGCTCACGGCCTGCTCGCCTCGGCCCTCGTCGCGGCTCGTGACCCACATGCGCAGGCCCGCGGCCGACCCCAGCTGCACGAGGGCCGTCGCCACCCCACCCGCGGCGCCCTGCACGAGCACCGTCGCTCCGGGCTGGACGTCTGCGTTCGTGAAGAGCATCCGGTATGCGGTGAGCCAGGCGGTGGGCAGGCACGCGGCGTGCTCCCAGGACAGTTCGACGGGCTTGGCGACGAGGTTGCGGGCCGGTACCGCGACCACCTCGGCGAGGGTGCCGTCGTACACCTCGGAGAGCAGGCTTCGGCGGGGGTCCAGCGTCTCGTCGCCAGCCCAGCCGGGTGACGAGATGACCGCGTGCACCAGCACCTCCTTGCCGTCGGCGTCGACTCCGGCACCGTCGCAGCCGAGCACCATCGGCAGCCGGTCGGACGGCAGGCCCACCCCGCGCAGCGACCACACGTCGTGGTGGTTGAGCGCGGCCGTGCGCAGGCGCACGGTCGTCCACCCGTCAGGCACCGTCGGGTCGGGGCGCTCCCCCACCACCAGACCCGACAGGGGTTCCGAAGCGGACTGGCTGACACAGGTCGCGGCAAGCATGAACCGACCTTACGACGCCTGCGCGTTTTCCTCACGGGAGGGCGGGTCAGGACGCAGGACGGTGGGGGCCGCCCGGTGCAGGGCATCGCGCCAGTGGGGAAGCGGCTCCAGGCCGGCAGCCGCCCACATGTCGTGCGACAGCACGCTGTAGGCGGGGCGAGGTGCCGGCATCGGGAGGTCCACGGTCGCGATGGGTGACACCCGCTGCGGGTCCAGCCCCAGCTCCTCGAACACCGCACGGGCGAGGTCGAACCAGGAGCACTCCCCTGACGACGTCCCGTGCCAGATCCCGAAGGGCCCGCCGGTCTCCACGATGCGCACGATCCCCTGAGCGAGGTCGACGGTCCACGTCGGCTGGCCGACCTGGTCGGCGACCACGGTCAGGGCCTCCCGGTCCCCGGCAAGTCGCTGCATCGTCGCGGGAAAGTTCCTGCCCCCGGCGCCGTACAGCCACGCGGTGCGCACCACCCACGACCTCGGGCACTCCGCGCGCACGGCCCACTCCCCCGCGGCCTTGGTGCGGCCGTAGGCGGACGCGGGAGCAAGAGGCGCATCCGCGGCGTACGGCTCGTGCCCCGACCCGGCGACGACATAGTCGGTCGACAGCTGCACCATGGCGGCACCTGCCGCGTGGGCGGCCCGGGCGAGGTTGGCGGCACCGACGGCGTTGACGGCGAAGGCTCGGGCCTCGTCTTCCTCCGCAGCGTCCACCGCCGTGTACGCCGCGCAGTTGACCACCACGTCGTGTCCCGCCACCTGCGCCAGACACTGGGCGGGGTCGAGGATGTCGAGCCCGGGCCGGTCTGCCCCTGTCACCTCGTGACCTGCGGCCGCGAGGACCTGGCACAGGTCCTGCCCGAGCATGCCGGCGGCACCGGCGACGAACCACCGGGCCATCAGCGGGTCACGACCTGCTGCGTGCGGGCATACCGAGCCTCCGTCGCGTCCTTCTGGGGGCGCCACCACGCTTCGTTGTCCCGGTACCAGTCCACCGTCGCGGCCAGCCCGTCGCGGAAACCCTCGTAGCGCGGCGACCAACCGAGCTCCGAGCGCAGGCGGCCGGCCTCGATGGCGTAGCGCAGGTCGTGCCCAGCCCGGTCGGTCACGTGGTCGTAGGCGTCGGGCTCCTGGCCCATCAGGGTCAGGATCATGCGCACGACGTCACGGTTGTTGACCTCGCCGTCGGCACCGATGAGATAGGTCTCACCGATGACGCCCCTGTCGATGATCGTCCAGACGGCCTCGTTGTGGTCGTCGACGTGGATCCAGTCGCGCACGTTGAGCCCGGCGCCGTAGAGCTTGGGCCGGATGCCGTCCAGCACGTTCGTGATCTGGCGCGGGATGAACTTCTCGACGTGTTGCCGAGGCCCGTAGTTGTTCGAGCAGTTCGAGATGGTCGCGCGCAGCCCGAACGAGCGCACCCACGCGCGGACGAGCAGGTCGGACCCGGCCTTGGTCGACGAGTAGGGCGAGCTCGGGTTGTACGGCGTGTCCTCGGTGAACTTCTTGGGGTCGTCGAGCTCGAGGTCGCCGTAGACCTCGTCCGTGGAGATGTGGTGGTAGCGCACGTCGTGCCGGCGAGCCGCCTCCAGCAGCGTGAAGGTGCCGATGAGGTTGGTGCGCACGAACGGGCTGGGGTCCTCCAGCGAGTTGTCGTTGTGCGACTCGGCCGCGAAGTGCACCACGACGTCGGCGTCCGCCACGAGCGGGTCGACCACACCGGCATCCGCCACGTCGCCCTCGACGAAGCTGACGCGGTCGTTGACACCGGCCAGGGACGCCGTCGACCCGGCATACGTCAGGGCATCGAGCACCGTGACCTCGGCATGGGGTCGGGTCGCCAGCGTGAGATGGACGAAGTTGCTGCCGATGAACCCGGCTCCGCCAGTGACGAGGACCTTCATGGCCGCAACGTTAGTGGGCCAACCGGCGGCGCCTCAGCCGATAGTCTCGCTGATCATGAAGGGCATCATCCTCGCCGGCGGTTCGGGCACTCGACTGCATCCCATCACCCGCGGGATCTCCAAGCAGCTCATGCCGGTCTACGACAAACCGATGGTGTACTACCCGTTGTCGACCCTGATGATGGCCGGCATCCGCGAGGTGCTCGTCATCACCACGCCACAGGACCTCGACCAGTTCCAGCGCCTGCTCGGCGACGGCAGCGGCTGGGGGATCGAGATCTCGTACGCCGTGCAGCCCAGCCCGGACGGCCTGGCGCAGGCCTTCGTCATCGGCGCCGACTTCATCGGCGAGGACCCGGTCGCCCTCGTGCTCGGCGACAACATCTTCCACGGCACCGGGCTCGGCACCGCACTACGTTCCCTCACGGACGTGCACGGCGGCCACATCTTCGCCCACCACGTCAGCGAGCCCTCGGCCTACGGCGTCGTCGAGTTCGACGCCGACGGAACGGTGCTGTCCATCGAGGAGAAGCCTGAGCGCCCCAAGTCGGAATACGCCGTGCCCGGCCTCTACTTCTACGACAACGATGTCGTGGGGATCGCCCGCACGCTGGCTCCCAGCCCTCGGGGCGAGCTCGAGATCACCGCGGTCAACGAGACCTACCTGCGCCGGGGCGACCTCACCGTGACCGTCCTGCCACGCGGGACCGCGTGGTTCGACACCGGCACCTTCGAGGGGCTGATGGACGCCAGCCAGTTCGTCCACGTCGTGGAGGCCCGGCAGGGGTACAAGATCGGCTGCGTGGAGGAGATCGCCTGGCGCGCCGGCTGGATCGATGACGACACGTTCTCCCGGCTCGGCGACGACCTCCTGAAGTCGGGCTACGGCACCTACCTGCACACGTGTCTGGCCCGGGGCCGGTCGGGCGCCTGATGCACATCGAGCCTCTGTCCATCCAGGGCGCCTTCGTCGTCACCCCGAGGCAGTTCCCGGACGAGCGTGGCGTCTTCCTCGAGTCCTTCCGAGGCGACCTGCTCGCGAACCACCTGGGCCACCGGCCGGACATCGTGCAGACCAACGTCTCGGTCTCCGCGCGAGGCACCGTGCGCGGCATCCACTTCGCCGACGTCCCGCCGGGACAGGGCAAGTTCGTCGCGGCCCTCACCGGTTCCCTCGTCGACTACGTCGTCGACGTGCGGGTCGGGTCGCCGACGTTCGGCCGCTGGGAGGCCGTCACCCTCGACACGACCGACCGGCGTGCGATCTACCTCTCGGAAGGCCTGGGCCACGCCTTCTGTGCGCTCGAGGACGCCACGACGGCCGTCTACCTGTGCACCGCGTCGTACAACCCGACGGGAGAGCACGGCATCCACCCGCTCGACCCGCAGGTGGGGCTCGCACTCCCCGAGGGGATGGCTGCGCTGCTCTCGCCCAAGGATGCCGCCGCCCCGTCGCTGGCCGACGCCGCGGAGGCCGGTCTGCTCCCCACGTACGCCGCGTGCACCGAGTGGGCGGCCCGGCTCGCCGGACGCACCCGCTGACGGTGGGCGCACGGCATCCGCGGATGCCGTGCGCTCACCATCAGGTCCCGCTCACCTGGCGGAAGGGGCGAGGGCGCGCACGGCGGCTGCCACGGCCTCGGCGACGCCGTCCTGGAATACCGACGGCACGATGCAGTCGGCGGTGGGCTCCTCGACGAGGTCCGCGATCGCATGGGCTGCCGCGAGCTTCATCGCCTCGGTGATACGGGGCGCGCCGGAGTCCAGCGCCCCGCGGAAGATGCCGGGGAACGCGAGCACGTTGTTGATCTGGTTCGGGAAGTCCGAGCGACCCGTCGCGACGATGGCAGCGTGACGGTGGGCCACGTCCGGGTGCACCTCGGGCGTCGGGTTGGCCAGCGCGAACACCATGCCACCCGGCGCCATCAGCGCGACC
>DATIAB010000098.1:0-9745 GCA_035458265.1 Ornithinibacter sp.
CGGTTCACTCCGTGGGCGACCACGGCCGCCCCGCCGACCACTGCTGCTGTGCGGCGCATGCGCCTGCGTGCCATGGGCATGTCAGTTTCCTTCCTCGGGCTGGTCTGCCGCCTCGGAGTCGAGGTCGGCCTCGATGACGGCCAGGATGGCCTGCGTGGGAATCCTCCCGCTGGCGACGAGCTGACCACCAGCATGGCGGATCGCCGCACCCACCGGCGCGGCCCAGACGTTCTCCCACACCAGGACGGCGGCGGAGCTGCCCGGCGAGATCGTCACGGCGAGGTCGAGGACGTCCTGCTCGCTGAGCACCATCGCCAGCTCGGCCTCGTCGCGGCGCAGCTCACCGAGCTCACTGTCGTCGAGGTCGCTCATCTCGAAGACCTCGAACTCACCGTCGTCGTCCTTCTTGATGATCAGCAGGTCCAGCACCCTGACCAGGCCACGCTCGACCAGGTCCTGGATTGCCGGAGCCACCTCACCGTTGAACTTGCTGCCGGGGAACTCGACCACGATCCAGTCGACACTGCCCAGCACATCGGGGGACACCACCATCACGCTTCTCGTTTCTTTGTCGGTCGGTGCGACCGAGGGGGTCATCACCATGGTTGTCGGCGCTGTTCGCGTCCCCTCCAGTCGACTCCGGCACGCCGCGCGGCGCGTCACCCGCGACGGGGGAGATCGCCCCCGTTCGGCTGCCCGGCTCACTCGGGGCGGGTGATGCACCGTGGGTGCCCCGCTGCGAGGCTCGGACCTGTTGTCGAGCCACGTCAGGAGGCGCCCATGGGCAGGTCCGAGCAACCCCGGTTCACCCGGGCCGATCTGGTTCGGGGGGCCGTCGGCTTCGCCGTGAGCGTCCTCGGGCTCGCGGTCGCGGGGTGGCTCCTGCCCGGGATCGGGTTCGACGGGCTGCTGCCCGTCGTGCTGGTGGCCGTCGTCATGGCGGTCGCCGGTCTCGTCGTGCGGCCGGTCCTCGTCGCGATCGCCACGCCATTGGGGTGGCTCGGGGCCCTCGCGCTGGCGCTCCTCGGCCAGGCGGCCCTGGCCTACCTCGCACTCTCCGTCGTCCCGGGGGTGCGCGTCGACTCGTTCTGGGCGGCCTTCTGGGCCACGTGGATCGTCGCGGTCTTCACGACCCTAGCCACGTGGCTCATGACGGCGGGAACCAACGACGCCGTCTTCGTCGACCTGGTGCGCCGGGCGCGCAGGGCCGCGCCGGTGACCGACCCGGACGTGACCGGCATCCTGTTCGTGCAGCTCGACGGCGTGCCGTTCCCCGTCCTGCAGTGGGGGGTCCTCGGAGGCACCCTGCCCACGTTGTCGCGGTGGATCCGCAGCGGCAGCCACGACTTCGCGGAGTGGACCCCCACGCTGCCGGCGACGACCCCCGCCAGCCAGATGGGGATCCTGCACGGCACGACGGACGGCATCCCCGCGTTCCGGTGGGTCGACCGCTCGACCGGGCGGGTCTTCGTCGCGAACAAGCCGTCGGACGCCGTCGACATCGAGGCGCTGCACTCGAACGGTCACGGGCTGCTCGTGGACGGGGGGGTGTCGGTGAGCAACCTGTTCAGCGGCGACGCCACACAGGCGTTCGCGACGATGAGCCGCGTCGGCGCGCTCAAGGGCGACCGCGACGGGCGGCGCCTGTTCAACAAGTACCTCATGCGGCCCGACGGCCTCCTGCGCGGTGTGGTCCGCACCGTGAGCGAGCTGGCGCGCGAGCGGCTGCAGGCCCGCCGCCAGGTTCGTCAGGACATGCGTCCGCGGGTGCACCGTGGCTGGGGGTTCGCCGGCGAGCGGGGCGCCCTGAACGGGGTGCTGCGCGACTTCAACACGATCATGGTCGGCGAGGCGCTCGCCGCGGGGGCACGCAGCGTCTACGTCGACTACGTCGACTACGACGCGGTCGCCCACCACGCCGGGATCATGAGGCCCGAGTCGCTGGACGCGCTGGTGGGGCTGGATGCCGTGCTGGGGCGCCTCGAGCAGGTCGCCGACGCTGCCCCGCGCGACTACCGCATCGTCGTGCTCTCCGACCACGGACAGTCGCAGGGTGAGGTGTTCGCCGACCGGTTCGGCGAGAGCCTGACCGACCTCGTCTCCCGGCTGGCCGGCACCGAGGTCACCGGCACCGAGGTCAACACGGAGGGGTCGGCGCAGGTGGGGGTGCTGACCGGCGAACAGCCTGCCCTCGTCGCCCAGGCGCTGCGCGCCGGCAGCTCGGGGACCATGGAGCAGGCGGAGGCCGAGGAGGCGCAGGCGCAGGCTGCCGTGAGCTCGGAGCAGTCCCTGCTCGTCTTCGGGTCCGGGAACCTGGGCCTGGTCTACGCCAGTGGTGAGGCGCACCGCCTCACGCGGGACGAGATCGACGGGCGGTGGCCGGCGCTGCTGCCGGGCCTCGCCGGGCACGAGGGGGTCTCGTTCGTCGTCGTGGAGACCGCCGACGGGCCGGTGGCGATCGGGCCGTCGGGGGAGCACCGGCTGCGGGACGGCGTGGTCGTCGGCACCGACCCGTTGACCCCGTTCCGCCCCGAGGCCGCGGCCTTCCTCCTGCGGGCGTCGTCGATGCCCGAGGCGCCCGACATCGCGGTGAACAGCCTGCTCGACGCGTCCACCGGTGAGGTGGCGGCCTTCGAGGGCCTCGTGGGCTGCCACGGCGGCCTCGGCGGGTGGCAGGACCGCGCGATGATCGTGTGGCCGAGCGACCTGCCCCGCCCGACCGAGCGGCTCGTCGGCGCGGATGCCGTGCACCGCCAGCTCGTCGCCTGGCTGGACCACCTGGGCCAGCGCACCGACCTCCCGGCCGGCCGCCAGAGGCCGTACGACGTCGCGAGCAGCCCAGGGGTCACCGACTGACGGCCCCCTGTATCAGGCACCTGGTCGCCTCCTCCCTGTCGTGTGTGCAGGGACCCATGACCACGGCGCACGCGGCCCGTGCGGCACGAGGAGGAAGTGGCGATGCGGGTGACTGGTCCGTTCAGCCCTTGGCATCGTCGGCGCGGTGCCCTAGCGTCGTTCGTGGTTTCCCCGGCCGGTTCGAGAGGCCCACGATGAGTCGTGACCTTCTGTCGCTCAACCTCTTCGGGATCCCTGCGCTCTCGTCGACCACGGGGCCCGTCGCGATCTCCCCCGGAGCAGCGCTCGTGGCCGCCTATCTGGCCCTCGGTCCTGCCGAGGGCCGAAGCCGTGAGGCCGCCGCGACCCAGCTGTTCGCGGACTCACCCGTGGGGCTCGGGAGGCGCCGGCTCAGCACGGCCGTCTGGCGGCTGCGTACCGAGGTCCGGGCCGTCACGGGGTACGACCTCATCGCGACGAGCACCGAGCGGCTCGCGATCAGCCCGGGGGTCCGGGTCACGACCGATGCCGTCGAGTTCGAGGACCTCGTGCGCCCGGTGCTGGCCGCCCGGGCCGAGGCCCTCGACGACGACGCCGTCGCGCGCCTCGAGCGGGCCGTCAGCCTGCATCGCGGCCTGCTCGTGGAGCCGTGCCGCGACGAGTGGGTGCTCGCCGAGCGGACGCGCCTCGAGAACCTCTACCTCACCGCCCTGGACTACCTGCTCATCCACTACGGGGCCCGGGGTGAGATCGGTGCGGTGGGGAAGTACGGCGAGCTCGCACTGGCCATCGAGCCGCTGCGCGAGGACCTGCACCGGCACCTGCTCGCGGCGTACGGTGCCGCCGGGAGGGACGACCTCGTCGAGCGACAGTTCGAGCGCTGCCGGCGCCTGCTCGTCGACGAGCTCGGCGTCGACCCGATGCCCGAGACGGTCGCACTGTACGCACGGCTCAGGCAGGGACGTGGTGTGGGCACTCATCCGACGGTCCAGGCGCTGGTCGCCGACCTCGAGGGGGCTCGGCGGGACCTGGGCAGGCTCACGCTCGTCATCGACCGGGCCCTGGACCACCTCGCCCACCTGACCTGAGGGTCCGAACGCAGTAATTTGCCGGGCACGCAGAAGTTCGCCGGGCGCGCAGGAGTTCGCCGGGCACGCAGGAGTTCGCCGGGCGCACGGTAATTGCTGCGTGCGCTCCGAAGTGCTGCGTTCGAGTTGTCCACAGGTCACGGATCTGCGCTGGTGCCAGGGGTCGAGGCGCGGCACGGTTGCCGGATGGACGCACGACTGGCCGCGATCACGGCAGCACAGGGAGGGGTGCTGGCGTCGACGGATGCCGCCCGCGTGGATGTCTCCGCGGTCGCCCTCGACGCCCTGGTGCGCACCGGCGACCTCGTCCGAGTGCGCCGAGGTGCCTACGTCCTGCGCGAGCTCCACGACGCAGCAGGTCCCGAGGAGCGGTACCGGCTGCGCACCAGGGCGATCCTGCGGACGCGCCCACGAGTCGATGCCGCCAGTCATCACGCCGCCGTGCTGCTGCACGACGTCGACACGTACGGCGTCGACCTCGGCGTCGTCGACATCGTCTCCCTCGTGAAGTCGACCCGCGTGCGCAGTGGTCTGCGGACACATCCGGGCGCCGGGTTGACCGCCACGACGACCCACACCCACAGAGTCGTCACGCTCCCGATCGCGCTGTGCCAGATGGTGGGCGGTTCCGGGACGGTCGCCGCGGTGTGCTCGATGGATGACGCGCTGCACGACCACCGGTGCACCCTGGAGCAGCTGCGAGCCGCCGTCGCGCTCCTGCCCGAACACCGTCAGGATGCCGCCGAGCGCGCCATCGCGCTCACCGACGTGGCGTGCGAGTCCGTCGGCGAGAGCAGGACCCGGTTCCTGCTGCGCGACCTGGGCTTCTCCCTCGTCAGCCAGCACCCGCTCTCCGGTGCCCAGGGCTTCGTGGGCAGGGTCGACTTCCTCGTCGAGGGAGTGGTCGTCGTCGAGTTCGACGGGCTCGTCAAGTACGGCGGGCAGGACGGTCGTGCAGCCCTGGCGGCCGAGAAGGCGCGGGAGTCGGCGATCGTCGATCTCGGCTACGAGGTCGTGCGCCTCGTCTGGGCCGACCTGACGAGGCCGGGTGAGGTGGCCCGACGAATCCGGGAAGCGCGGGTGCGGGCGCTGAACCGCAGGCAGGCCATGACGGCCCCCGCTCGCTGACTCAGCACGTCGGGCGGAACGCAGCACTTCGGATGCCGTCCGGTAATTGCTGCGTGCCGTGCGAACTTCTGCGTGCCGTCCGGACCTCTGCGTGCCGTGCGGACTTCTGCGTGCCGTCCGGACTTCTGCGTGCCGTGCGGACTTCTGCGTTCCGCCAGGCGCGGGCGGCCGTGACGGCCTCGTGACAGCCCGCGTTCCCCCTCGAGACGCCGGCGTGACCGCGGCCGGGCAACGTGGTCCTCCTCGCAGGGAGGATCTCGGATGGCGGTGAGCGCATGGCGACGCAGGTTCCTGCTCGACGTCTGGGCCGAGCCCCGCGCGGTCGACGACCTGCCGTGCATCATCCGGGCGCGGGTGCGTGACATGGCCACCGACGACGAGACGTTCGTGGGCTCGATGGCCGAGATCGAGGCGGTCGTGGAACGCAGCCTCGACGACGGCGGCATCACGAACCGCAGGTGGGAGCGGTCATGATCCGTGCGGTCAGCGAGACACTCGTCGACGTCATCCACCAGAGCACGCCGGACCTCGGTGACTGGGTGGCGATCCACTCGCTCGTCGCGGATGACGGCATCGTGGACGCCACCAAGGCCGCCCTCGCGCTGCTCGCCGTCGCACCGCACCCGCACCTCGTGAACCGCCCGCTCGTCGAACGTGCCGCCGGCCTGGTGCGGGCGCCGCTGGCGCTGCGGCTGCAGTACCTCGTCACGGTGTTCGGCGACCACGACGAGGCCCAGACCAGGATCGCGCGGATCCTCCAGGTGTTCCACACGACGCCGGTCATCACGCCCCCGATGCTCCAGCCGCCCCTGTCGGCGGCGGTCGAGAGCGTGACCGTCCGCCTGCTGAGCCCGAGTGCCGAGGAGCGCAACCAGATCTGGTCCACGCTCGGTCGCAACGGTCGCCTCGCGCTGTTCTACGAGGTGGATGTCGCGCCGGTGGAGGTCATCGAGCGCGAGGGCGCCGGCCGCGTGCGCACCCATCGGGTCGGGTACGAGGTGCTCGCATGACGATCACGCTGGGCACGACCACCACCAGCCTGCGACACCGCGTCCGGCTCGTGCATGCGACGACCGGTGCCCCCATCGCACCGGTCGCCCTCGGCCCGGTGGAGCTGTCCGTCGGCTGGTCGGCCCGGGTGGTGGGACCCGATGTCGTCATCACCGCGAGCACGACGGATGCCGGACCGGCCGCCGACCCGGCCCCCACCGTCGTCGACGTCATCGTTCTCGACGGCACCCTCGCCGACCACCTGGCCCTGCCTCCCCCGGCTGCCGACCAGCCGCCGAACTCGGTTCGGGTCACCCTGGGTGCGCCGGACGTCCAGGTGCCGGTGGACCCCGTCGCGATGACGCTGACCGTCGTGCTGACCGCCCAGGGCGGCACCGCCGCGAGCGCCGGCAGGACCGTCGCTGTCCGGGGCGCCAGCGGCACCACCATCGCGCTGCCGGAGAGCGCCACCCCCGGCACCTATCGCTCGGAGGTCCGCACGTGGACCGCCGACCACCACCCCGGCGACCTGCGGGTCAACGGACAGAGCGTGCGCAAGGTCTCCGTGGACGTCACGCGCGCCGACACCCGAATCCACGTGGTCGACCCGACCTGATCGCCAAGGAGGCAACCGTGAGCTACCAGTCACCCGGGGTGTACATCGAGGAGGTCCCCTCCGGACCGCAACCGATCGCCGCCGCATCCACGAGCGTCGCCGCCGTGCTCGGAACGACCCGCAAGGGGCCCGTGCTCAGCCCGACCCGCGTCACCAGCTGGTCGGACTACGTCCGCGTGTTTGGGCCGGCCACGTCCCGAGGAGTGACCGCCGAGTCGGTCTTCGGGTTCTTCGAGAACGGTGGTCCCGCAGCCTGGATCGTGCGGGTCGACCCGTCGACCGCCGCCGAGTGGACGGTGCGCGACGGACAGGGCACACCCGCGACGAGCTTCGTCGCCACCGCTGCCAGCCCGGGCGCGTGGGCCAACGCGGTGTCCCTTCGCGTGTCACCCGACCTCAGCGGCGGTCTCGGCACCATGGCCCGGGCCACCGTGACGGGCCCGGTCACCGCAGCGGTCGGCACCGCCACCATCCCCGTCGCGGCCAGCGGCGGGCTCGCGGTCGGGGACCCGGTCCTGCTCAGCACCCGTACCGCCACGAGCGCTGCGACGGTCACCTCCGTGGCGGCGGTCGCGATCGGCGTGAACAACACCGGGTCGAGCATCACCCTGGCCGCCGGCGACGCCGTCGTGCTCACCACGACCGCTGCTCCGGCGTCGCTGGTCTTCGCCGCGGGATCCGGTGTCCGGGCCCACGACCTCCTCGTCATCCAGCGCCCGGACGGCTCGCAGGTCAGCGTGCTCGTCGCCTCCGTCACCCAGGACGGACCCACGATGACGGTGACCCTCGCCGCCCCCCTGGGCGCTGCGGTCACCGCAGGAGGGTTCGCCCGGCGCCGCACGACCTTCACCGGTCGCACCACGGGCAACACCGGCGGCACCCTGCCGATGAGCAGGATCCAGTGGGACGTCGGTGACGCCGGGCCACGCAACGCCGACAGCCAGCTCGAGAACGCGCGGGTGACCCTCCCGGGTGGCGGGCTCGCGACCTGGAGCGGCACGACGTTCACCGTCGCCGGGGGGGCGGACGTGCCGGCGGGACCCGTCACCGCCGAGGCGCAGGTGCGGGTGGCCGTCTTCACGGCGGCGATCTCCTTCGCCCCGGCCGACGTGGCCGAGGTGCTCGCGCGCTACTCGTACCTGCCGGTCGGCACGACGATGAGCCTGACCGACGGCACGGCGACGACCACGGTCGCCCGGACCGGGGCCGGCTCGACCAACGCCGACGGCACCCGCGCGGGTGACGCCTTCGGGCCGACGTACACGACCGCGACCTTCGTGCTCCCCACCGACGCGTCCCTCGGAGTCGTCGTGCGGTGCCCCGTCGCCCCGGAGGTCGGCGACTTCGTGGCCTTCTCGGCGACCAAGACGTTCCGGATCACGACGGTGACCCCGGTCGACGGCGACGTCTACGTGCTCGACTTCGCGGAGACGACGACGCTGGCGAGCGAGACGGGAGGCGACGCCGGGCGGTTCGCCCTCATCGGGGTCGCGCCCACCACGGCCTTCCCGGCACGCTTCACGCTCACCGTCGACGACGGCGGCGCGACCGTCGAGACCTTCACCGGGTTGGCCCTGCACCCCTCGCACACGCAGTACTACGCCAGGGACGGTGTCGTGAACGGCATCTCGGGCCACGTGCGGCTGGCCGACCGGGTAGCCGGGGCGCCTGCCGTCGCGGTCGCCACGATGCCCGCAGCGGTCACCCGCACGCAGGACGGGGTCGACCAGCCGGCGACGAACCAGCACTACGTCAGTGCGCTCGAGAAGCTCGAGACCGTCGACGAGCCGGCGATGGTCATCGCCCCGGACTCGGTCAGGGTCAGCGACCCGCTGCTCCAGGCCGACCTCATCGGCAAGGTGGTGCGGCATTGCGAGCAGTTCCGCCGGTTCGCCATCATCGACGGGCCCGACCTGTCGACCGTGGCCGACTTCCAGCGGGACAAGGCCCTGCTCGACTGGCGCAACGCCACGCTGAGCTCGACCTACGCGGCGATCTACGCACCCTTCCTCAAGATCGTCACGATCGACCCCGACGCGCCCGACCGCTTCACCATGGTGCCGCCGTCCGGGTTCGTCGCCGGGGTCTTCGCCCGCACCGATCGCGAGCGCGGCGTCCACAAGGCACCCGGCAACGAGCGGGTCAACGGCATCGTCGGCCTCGCCGAGCAGTACAGCCAACGCCGACAGGACCTGCTCAACCCGAACGCCGTGAACCTCATCCGCTCCTTCCCCGGCCGCGGCACGCGGATCTGGGGGGCGCGCAACGCCACGGACGACGTCACCTGGCGCTACGTCAACGTGCGGCGGCTGTTCTCGATGATCGAGACGAGCGTCGAACGCTCGACGCAGTGGGTGGTCTTCGAGCCGAACACCGCGACGACGTGGATCCGCATCAAGGTCTCCGTCGAGAACTTCCTGGACCAGCAGTGGCGCGCAGGCGCGCTGGCCGGCACCAGGCCCGAGGAGGCCTACCGGGTGCGTGTCGGGCTCGGGGAGACGATGACCGAGACCGACATCGACGTCGGCCTCGTCATCACCGAAGTCGCCATCGCGCCGGCGAAACCCGCCGAGTTCGTCGTCTTCCGCTTCAGCCACAAGCGGCTGTCCGAGTGACCCAAGGAGCATGACGTGTATCCCATGACAGCACTGCACTTCGCCGTGAGCTGGGGAGACTCCCAGAACACCTCGAGCTTCTCCGAGGTCAGCGGCCTCACCGTCGAGGCCGAGGTCGTCGAGTACCGCGGCGGCGCCGACCCCCAGCTGAGCACCCGCAAGATGCCGGGACTGAAGAAGTTCTCGAACGTCACCATGAAGCGGGGCATCGCCCCGGCGGAGGCCGGCAACGGACTCTTCGAGTGGTACAACTCCATCGCCGCGGGCACGGTCGCCCGTCGCTCGGTCACCGTGAGTCTGCTCAACGAGGAACGCAACCCGGTGATGACGTGGAAGATCAAGGAGGCCTGGCCGGTCAAGATCGAGGGCCCCAGCCTGAAGTCGACCGGCACCGACGTCGCCATCGAGTCCGTCGAGTTCGCCTGTGAGGGCATCGAGGTCGAGGTGGCCTGAGCGATGCTTCCCGCCACCTC
>DATIAB010000099.1:0-2102 GCA_035458265.1 Ornithinibacter sp.
GAGGCCCACTACCGCGACGTCTGCGACATCGAGTTCACCATCGAGCGCGGCAAGCTCTGGATGCTCCAGACCAGGGTCGGAAAGCGCACGGCGGAGGCGGCGTTCCGCATCGCCGTCGACCTGGTCGACGAGGGCGTCATCACCGAGGAGGAGGCCCTCCTGCGGGTCACCGGCGACCAGCTCGCCCAGCTGATGTTCCCCCACTTCGACCCACAGAGCGCGCGCTCGCTGATCGCCAAGGGAATGAGCGCATCACCCGGTGCCGCCGTCGGTGTCGCAGTGTTCGACTCCGAGGCTGCGGTACGTCTGGCGGAGTCCGGCACCCCGGTCATCCTCGTGCGCCGCGAGACCAACCCCGACGACCTGCACGGCATGGTGGCCGCGGCGGGAATCCTCACCAGCCGGGGTGGCAAGACCTCGCACGCGGCGGTCGTGGCCCGCGGGATGGGCCGCACCTGCGTGTGTGGCGCGGAGTCCCTCGAGGTCGACGTCAAGAACCGCCAGTTCACCACCTCCGACGGGACGGTCGTGCGCGAGGGCGACACCCTGTCCATCGACGGTGCCACCGGTGAGGTCTTCGCCGGGGAGGTGTCCGTGCGCCCCTCACCGGTGGTGCGCTACTTCGAGGGCACGATGTCGGTCGAGGAGGGCGGCCCGCTCGTGGCCGCCGTGGACCGGCTGATGAAGGCTGCCGACCGGATCCGGCGGATGGAGGTGCGCACCAACGCGGACACCGCCGAGGATGCCGCCCGCGCGCGGCGTTTCGGCGCGCAGGGCATCGGTCTGTGCCGCACCGAGCACATGTTCCTCGGTGAGCGTCGCGAGATCGTGGAGCGGCTCATCCTCGCCGAGACCGCCGAGGCGCGGCAGGCCGTCTTCGAGGAGCTTCTGCCGCTCCAGCGGGCCGACTTCGTCGAGATCTTCGAGGCCATGGAGGGCCTTCCTGTCACGGTTCGCCTGCTCGACCCACCACTGCACGAGTTCCTGCCGGACTTCACAGACCTCTCGGTCAAGGTGGCCATCGCCGAAGCCACGGGAGAGGACCACACCATCGACTCGAAGGTGCTTCAGGCGGTGCACCGGCTGCACGAGTCGAACCCGATGCTCGGCCTGCGCGGGGTGCGCCTGGGTATCTCGCTCCCGGGGCTGTTCGAGATGCAGGCGCAGGCCATCCTCGAGGCGGCCGCGATCGTCGCCCAGCGCGGCGGGCATGCCCGGCCCGAAATCATGGTGCCGCTCGTCGGCTCGGTCGAGGAGCTGCGAGCCATCCGCGTCGAGATCGACGAAGCCGCCCACGACGCTCGGGTCAAGCACAGCGTGCACCTCGACCACCACGTGGGGACGATGATCGAGCTGCCCCGGGCGGCCCTGACCGCAGGCGAGATCGCCGAGGCCGCCGACTTCTTCTCGTTCGGTACCAACGACCTCACCCAGATGACGTGGGGGTTCTCTCGCGACGACGTCGAGTCGAGCTTCTTCTCCCGCTACCTGGAGGCCGGCATCCTGTCATCCTCACCGTTCGAGAACCTCGACACCGAGGGCGTCGGGCAGCTCGTGCGAATCGGCACCCGCGAGGGCCGGCGCACCAAGCCCGGCCTCAAGGTCGGCGTGTGCGGCGAGCACGGTGGCGACCCCGCCTCGGTGCACTTCTTCGACGAGGTCGGCCTCGACTACGTGTCGTGCTCACCGTTCCGCGTGCCGGTGGCTCGGCTGGAGGCGGCCCGGGCGGTGCTGTCCGGCCCGGCCACCTGAGCCCGCCCCGGTTCTTCCCGCTCTGGTCGGCCCGCTCTTTCGGCTCGATCGATGGTCACCTTCACCCGGTGACCCGTGATGACCGCGGCCAGCCACGCCAGGCCGACGAACCAGCCGGCCATGACGTCGGTGAGCCAGTGGTGGCCGAGCCACACGCGTGACAACCCCATGGCCGCCACGAAGACCACGACGCCCGAGACGACGAGCAGCTTGCTGCGCAGGTGCCGGCGCCCCAGCATCACGAGGTAGGCAGCCAGCCCGAGCACCACGGTGGCGTTGAGGGTGTGCCCCGAGGGAAAGGACGGCGAGGTCTCCAGGGGTGGCACGGCAAAGATCACCGGTGGCCGGGC
>DATIAB010000100.1:0-12057 GCA_035458265.1 Ornithinibacter sp.
GTGCTCAACGACGACGTCCGCCGGGCCGCCGAGGAACTCGTATCATTGATGAGATCACCCGTCACCAAAGGTAAGTGAGATCCAGCGTGTCCGGAACCGTGGCCGACCCCATCGGCATCACCAACCCCCCGATCGACGAGCTCCTCGAGCGCGCCGACTCCAAGTACTCGCTCGTGCTCTACTCGGCCAAGCGGGCCCGCCAGATCAACGCCTACTACGCCCAGCTCCAGGAGGGCCTGCTCGAGTACGTCGGCCCGCTCGTCGACTCCGAGGTCCACGAGAAGCCGATGTCGATCGCGCTGCGCGAGATCAACGAGGGCCTGCTCACCTCGACCCCCACGCCGTCCCAGGGCTGACCTGACGTGAGGGCCGGGGTGGCAGCGTGAAGGTCGTCCTCGGCGTCGCCGGAGGCATTGCCGCCTACAAGGCCTGCTCGCTGCTGCGGCTGCTCACCGAGGCGGGGCACGACGTGACCGTCGTGCCGACGGCTGCGGCCCTCCAGTTCGTCGGTGAGGCCACGTGGTCGGCCCTGTCCGGCAAGCCGGTGCACACCGACGTGTGGTCCGACATCACGTCCGTGCCGCACGTCCGCATCGGCCAGGAGGCCGATCTCGTCGTCGTCGCCCCGGCGACCGCCGACCTGCTGGCCCGGGCAGCCACCGGCCAGGCGAACGACCTGCTCACCACCGTGCTGCTCACCGCCCGGTGCCCCGTCGTGATGGCGCCGGCCATGCACACGGAGATGTGGGACCACCCCGCAACCCAGGCCAACGTCGCGACGCTCAGCGAGCGCGGGATCCACATCGTGCCGCCGGCATCCGGGCGCCTGACCGGCACCGACACCGGCCCGGGCCGCCTGCCCGAGCCCGAGGACCTCTACGCCGTGTGCGAGCGCGAGCTCGCGGCGGCCTCCTCGACGTCTCCTGACGGTGGCGGCGAAGCACCCCGGGCAGACGCCGGCTCGGCGGCTTCTCGTGGGGGCGGTGGGGACCTCGAGGGGCTACGGGTCGTCGTCAGCGCCGGGGGCACCCGCGAGCCGCTCGACCCCGTGCGCTACCTCGGCAACCGGTCGTCGGGCAAGCAGGGCTACGCATTGGCCCTTGCTGCCGCTGAGCGGGGAGCCGACGTGACCCTCGTGTCGTCCTCCTCGTTGGCGGTGCCCGACGGCGTGCGGGTGGTCGCCGTCGAGACCGCCCTCGAGCTGCAGGCCGCGATGACGGATGCCGTGAGCGGAGCCGACGTCGTCGTCATGGCCGCCGCGGTGGCCGACTTCCGTCCCTCGGTCTACGCAGGCCACAAGATCAAGAAGTCCCACGAAGCCTCCGCCGACGGGAGCGCTGACGACTCGGCCCCAGTGGTCACGCTCGTGCGCAACCCCGACATCCTGGCCGGCCTGGTCGAGGCGCGGGGGAGTGCCCGTTCCCCGGTGATCGTCGGCTTCGCCGCCGAGACGGGTGACGGCGACGGCTCGGTGCTCGAGCACGGGCGCGCCAAGCTGGCCCGCAAGGGCTGCGACCTGCTCGTCGTCAACGAGGTGGGTGTCGGGGTGACCTTCGGCCAGGACGACACCACGGTGCACATCCTCGAGCGGGGCTCAGACCAGGTCACCGACATCGGTCCGGCCACGAAGCTCGAGGTCGCGCACGCTGTCTGGGATGCCGTCACCGACCTCCTCTGAGCGGGGGCTCACCCGGAGTTCGGGTCAGTGGCGGGAGCCCGCCTTGGACTTGTGCCCCGTGGTGCCGCCGTGGTCCTCGACCGACTCGCCGGCGTCGGCGCCGGTCTCCTCGTCGGGTTCGCCGACCTCGGATGCCGTGACGTCGTCGGCGTGGTCGGCCTCGCCCTCGGTGTGGTCGCCCTCGGTGTGGTCCGCCTCGGCGGTCACGTCGTCCGAGTTGGGCTCGTCCGCACCCACGGTTTCCCGGGCGGGCACCGACGGCTCGTCCACGGCATCCAGTGCGGTGACGGCGGCCGGCCCACCGAGGGTGGCCAGCATGTTGCGGACGTTGCTCAGCTGCGCCGTGATGCTGTCGCGGCGAGCGGTCGCCGCGGCGAGCTCGCGCTCGGAGTCGCGGCGGACCCGCTCGGCCTGCTCCTTGGCGGACGCGACGAGCGCCGCAGCCTCGGCGCGGGCCGCCTCGAGCATCCGGGAGGCCTCTTCCGACTTGGAGGCGCGATCGGCCTCGGCCTCACGGGCGAGCAGGTCGGCGCGCTCCTGGACCGCTGCCAGGGCCTGGTCCTGCGTGGCCATCTGTCCCGTGAAGTCGGCCGTGGCCCGTTCACGGCGCTCTGCCAGGGTGCGTTCGAAGTCCGCGGCCGACTCGGCGGCGGTGGCACGCTGCTGCTCGTAGTAGGCCTCCGCCTCTTCGCGACGGGCCGCTGCCTCGCGTGCCGCGTCGTCGATGATCGAGTCGGCTTCCTGCTTGGCGCGGGACACCAGCTGTGCCGCGTCGACGTCGGCGCGCGAGCGAACGTCCTCGGCGTACCGGTCGGCCTCGGTCCGGGCCTGCGCGGCGGCCTCGTCGGCGGCGAACCGGGCCTGCCCGGCCTCCTCGTCGGCGGTGGCGCGAATGCTCGCCGCCTCCTCGTCGGCGAGGGCGAGCATCGAGCCGATCCGCTCACCGAGGTCGGCGAAGGTCGGGCTGGAGACCCGGCGAGCCTGCTCCTCGAGCTCGGCCACGCTGCGACGCTGCCCATCGACCTCCTGCATGAGTGCGTCGTGGGACTGGCGCAGCTTGGTCAGCGCGACCGACGCCGAGGCCGCCTCCTGCTGAGCCGCCTCGGCAGCCTGCCGAGCCTTGTCGGCGGCCTGCTGGAGGGCGGCGACGTGCTGGTCGACCGTCGTCGGGTCGTACCCGCGAAAGACGGTGGGGAACTCGGGCTGGTTCATGCGGACTCCTGGTCATGGGCTGGGTCTGGTGCTGGGTGAGGGAGGTCTTCGGGGACGGCGAGGGCGTCGATGACACCGGAGAGGCTGCCGAGCTGCGTGGTGATGGCGTCGCGGCGAGCAGCGAGCGTGTGCACCTCGGCGCGGGCCCGCTCGACGGCCGCGTGGGCCTCGGCGCGCACCACGTCGGCCCGCTGTCGAGCCTCCTCCGACGTCCTCATGATGTCGGCCCTCGCGGCGCGGTGCTGCTCGTGCGCCTCCCGGTGCATGCGCTCGACGTCCTCCGCCGCACGCTGCCGTACGAGTGCGGCGCCCTGCTCGGCCTCCGCCGTGCGGCGCGCGGCCCGCTCCAGGGCATCCTCGGCCCGGACCTGTGCCTCGTCCACGAGGCGCCGGGACTCCCGAGCGGCGGCCTCACGGGTGCGGGCGGCATCCGCCTGGGCCTCGGCGAGCACTGCGGCCGCCTGCTCGCGCAACCGCGTGGCCTCCGACTCGGCCTCGGCGAGCCGGTCACGGCTCTTGGTCGCGGCCCCGCCGAGCAGCGTCTGGGCCTGCTGGCGGTGGTGACGGGCCCGGTCGCTCAGCTCGCGGTGATGGGTGCGAGCCCGGTTCTCGGCGTCGGCCTGAGCACCCGCGACGACGTCGCGCACGGTGGTCTGTGCCCACGCCAGGTGGGCCTGGGCGGACGCCATCAGGGCCTCGGCCTCGGCCCGGGCGTCGGCAAGGAGGGTGTTGGCCTCCTCCTGCGCCAGACCCACGAGGGAGTCGGCGTCCGCGCGCGCCACCTGCTCCCGCTGTGCGATGTCGGCCAGCAGGCTCGTGGCACGCGCCTGCGCCTCGTCGCGGTGGGTGAGGGCGAACTCCTCGGCGTCACGGCGCTGGCGCTCCAGCTCGGCCAGGGTGGTCTCGCGGATGCCGGTCAGCTCAGCGGTGTGGGCCTCGTGCTCCTGGCTCCACCGATCCTGGTGGGCCCGTTCCTCGTCGGCGAGGCGGGCCATGGTCGCCTCGTGATGGGCGCGGGCACGCTCCATCAGCTCCTCGGAGAGGGCCCGGGCCTCCGCCAGCTCGGCCTGGGCCTGCTCGGTTGCCACGGCAAGGGCCTCGTCGCTGGCCTTGGTGGCCCGGGCGCGCAGCTGCGCGGCCTGGTCGGCAGCGTCCGCGAGCATGATCTCGACCTCGGCGCGGGTCTCCTCGAGACGACGCTGCGACTCCAGGCGGGCCGCATCGATGCCGGCCCGCAGCTCGTCGAGCTCGTGGGTGGCCTCCTGGGCCTCACCCCGCAGGCGGGTGGCCTCCGACCGGGCCAGCGTGACCTCACGGTGCGCCTCGTTGCGCAGCTCGTCCGCCAGGGACTGGGCACGGGTCAACAGGGACAGCGCTTCATCCACCGGGCTCGCAGGGGCGTGCTCGCCCGCATTCCCAGCAGTCGCGAAGCTCACCGACCCGTCTGACACGATGTCCATGATCTCAGACTCCGAGGTGTGCCGATGCCCGCAGTCGGTGCAACCTGCACGGCGCCGGTAGATTGGTCCCGCACCGGGCCCGAGCCCCTGCCAGCACCCCCCTCACCCTTGAAGGAGACCTGCGTGTCCGCACGCCTGTTCACGTCCGAGTCCGTCACCGAGGGGCACCCGGACAAGATCTGTGACCAGATCTCCGACTCGATCCTGGACGCCATGCTGGCCCAGGACTCCGGCAGCCGCGTCGCCGTGGAGACGATGGTGACCACTGGGCTCGTGCACGTCGCGGGTGAGGTGACGACCGAGGCCTATGTCGAGATCCCGAAGATCGTGCGCGACACCGTCCTCACGATCGGCTACGACAGCTCGACCAAGGGTTTCGACGGGGCCTCGTGCGGTGTCAGCGTCTCGATCGGTCAGCAGAGCCCCGACATCGCCCAAGGTGTCGACACGGCGGTCGAGAGCCGCACCGGTGCTGTCGACCCGCTCGACAAGCAGGGTGCCGGCGACCAGGGCCTGATGTTCGGCTACGCCTGTGACGACACCCCAGAGCTGATGCCGCTGCCGATCTTCCTCGCGCACCGCCTGGCCGAGCGCCTCACGGCGGTCCGCAAGGGCGGCGAGCTGTCCTACCTGCGCCCCGACGGCAAGACCCAGGTCACCATCGCCTACGACGGCGACCGCGCGGTCTCGCTCGACGCAGTCGTCGTCTCCACGCAGCACGCCGAGGACATCTCGCTCGAGGGCATGCTCGAGCCGGACGTCCGGGCGCACGTCATCGAACCCGTCCTGGCCGAGCTGGCCGGCTCCGGCACCGACCTGCGCACCGACGACTACCGCGCGTACATCAACCCCACCGGGAAGTTCGTCATCGGTGGCCCTATGGGCGACGCGGGCCTGACCGGCCGCAAGATCATCGTCGACACCTACGGCGGCATGGCGCGCCACGGCGGCGGCGCCTTCTCGGGCAAGGACCCGAGCAAGGTCGACCGATCGGCCGCCTATGCCACCCGCTGGGTCGCCAAGAACGTCGTCGCGGCGGGCCTGGCCCGACGCTGCGAGGTGCAGGTCGCCTACGCCATCGGCAAGGCCCAGCCGGTCGGCCTGTACGTCGAGACCTTCGGTACCGAGAGCGTGGCCGCCGACAGGATCCAGGCCGCGATCCTCGCGACGTTCGACCTGCGCCCCGCGGCGATCCTCGACGCCCTCGACCTCCTGCGCCCGATCTACAAGGTCACCGCGGCCTACGGCCACTTCGGCCGCACGTCCGCGCCCGGCGTCGACAAGGCCTTCACCTGGGAGCGCACCGACCGCGTCGAGGCGCTCCAGCGCGCTGCTCACGGCTGAGGCCACACCTCGCTCGTCCACAGGTGGAGCCCACCACCCGACCGGGGTCGGTGGGCTCCGCTAGTTTCGGGCTCATGACGGCGACCGGGGACCCCACCACCGCGGTGCTTCCCGTGGCCCTCGTCCAGGTCGACACCGGCCTGGCCCACCTCGACCGCGCCTTCGAGTACACCGTCCCCACGTCCATGGGCGACACGGCGAAGCCGGGGGTGCGGGTCAAGGTGCGCTTCGCCGGCCAGGACCTCTCGGGGTTCGTTCTCGACCGCCGCGCCGACGCGGAGCACCTGGGCAGGCTCAGCCCGATCCGTCGCGTCGTCTCGCCCGAGCCGGTGCTGACCACCGCCGTGCTCGCGGCGGCACGAGCCGTCGCCGACCGGTATGCCGGGTCGCTGGGAGACGTCCTGCGCCTCGCCGTCCCACCTCGACACGCCGCCGCGGAGAAGGCTCTGGCCCTGGAGCCGCCGGCGCGTGGCGAGCTCCCGGACCGGATGCAGGGCGCGTGGCTCGCGTACCCCGCGGGCCCGGCTTTCCTCGGTCACGTGACGGCGGGTGGCGCGCCCACGGCATCCCTGCTCGCGGTTCCGGCGACGGAGGTCGAACGGGACTGGCCGATGCTGCTCGCGCAGGCCGCCCGGGCGGCCGTCGAGGGTGGGCGGGGTGCGGTTCTCGTCGTGCCCGACCACCGCGACGTCGTGCGTGTCGAGGCGGCGCTGGCGCAGTCCCTCGGCCCGGGACGGCACACCCGCCTCACGGCCGACCAGGGGCCGCAGGCGAGGTACACGGCCTACCTCAAGGCGTTGCGTGGTCACGCCCAGGTCGTCGTCGGCACGCGGGCCGCAGCATTCGCGCCCGTGCACGATCTGGGGCTCGTCGCGTGGTGGGACGACGGTGACGACCTGCTCGACGAGCCGCGCGCGCCGTACCCGCACGTGCGTGAGGTGCTGCTCGCCCGGGCTGCTCACGAGGGTGCCGCAGCCCTGTCCGCCGGGTTCAGCCGCTCGGTGGCGATCGCCGACCACGTCACCCGGGGGGTGCTGACTCCTGTGGAGGCACCCCGGGCCGTCCTGCGGGCGGCCGTGCCCACCGTGCGGGTCGCCGGCGAGGGGCACGACGCCGACCGCGACCCGGCCGTGGCCGTGGCCCACCTGCCGACGCTCGCCTGGCGCACCGCCAAGGAAGCCCTCGCCGTCGGCCCGGTACTCGTCCAGGTGCCCCGGCGCGGCTACCTGCCGTCACTGTCGTGCCACGACTGCCGGCGACCGGCCCGGTGCACGGCCTGCGCGGGACCACTGGCGCTCGCCGGGCCGCAGGGGCCGACGTCCTGCCGCTGGTGCGGCCGGGTCGAGACGGCGTTCGCCTGCCCCGTGTGTGGCGCCCACCGGCTGCGGTCGTCCGTCGTCGGCGCCCGCCGCACCGCGGAGGAGCTGGGCCGGGCCTTCCCGGGGGTGCCCGTCGAGCGCTCTGGTGCAGGGACGGTGCTCGACGTCGTCAGGGCCGGACCCCGGCTCGTCGTCTCCACCCCGGGCGCCGAGCCGGTGGCGCCCGGCGGCTACGCCGCGGCCCTGCTCCTCGACGCCTGGGCCCTGCTCGACCGTCCGACGCTGCTCGCGGGGGAGGAGTCCCTGCGTCGGTGGCTGGCAGCCGCGGCGCTGGTCCGCCCGGCCTCCGAGGGCGGCCGGGTCGTGCTGGCCGGGGCACCGACCGACGTGTCGGTTCCCGCGGTCGAGGCCCTCGTGCGGTGGGACCCGGCCTGGTTCGCCGACCGCGAGCTGACCGAGCGCCGCGAGCTCTCCCTGCCGCCATCGGCCCGTCTGGCAACCCTCACCGGCCCGCACGCGGTGCTGGAGCGGTCCCTGACCGAGCTGGCGCTCCCGGCATCCGCCGCGGTGCTGGGTCCGCTGCCACACGCAGGCGCCGTCGCGCGGGCCGTCGAGCCCACCACCGCCCAGCCCGAGCGCTGGCGCCTGATCATCACCGTGCCGCGGCCCGACGGCCCCGAGCTGACCCGGGAGCTCGCCGCGCTGCGTGCCCGGTCCACCGCCCGCAAGGACCCCGAGCCGGTGACGGTGCGTGTCGACCCGCCCGACCCGACGACGTGAACGTCGCCACGGCATCCGCCTAGACTCCCGGGCGTGAGCGTCACCCCCATCCGGCTGTTCGGTGACCCGGTCCTGCGCACGCCCGCAGAGCCCGTGGTCGATTTCGACGCCGAGCTGCGACGCCTGGTCGCAGACCTCACCGACACCATGGTGGATGCCGGCGGGGCAGGCCTGGCCGCCCCGCAGCTCGGCGTGGGCCTGCGAGTGTTCACCTACCACGTCGACGGTGTCCTGGGCCACCTCGTCAACCCCGACCTCAGCCTGGGCGAGGACGAGGAGTGCGAGCTCGAGGGCTGCCTGTCACTCCCGGGCCTGCACTTCGAGACGCCACGGGCCGTGCAGGTGGTCGCCCGGGGCTGGACCATGGACGGCGAGCCGGCCACCGTCGAGGGGACCCAGCTGCTGGCTCGTGCCGTGCAGCACGAGACCGACCACCTCGACGGCATCCTGTTCATCGACCGGCTCGATCCCGAGCAGCGCCGTGAGGCGATGCGGCTCGTGCGCGAGGCCGACTGGGGCGCGACCCCACCGGTCGTGCGCACCAGCCCGCATGCCGGCGCGTTCGGGAGGCGCTGACGTGCGCCTCACCTTCGCCGGCACGCCTGCCACGGCGGTTCCCTCGCTGCTCGCCCTCCTGGCGTCGCGGCACGAGGTCGTGGCGGTGGTGACCCGCCCCGACGCCCGCTCCGGTCGGGGGCGCACCTTCGCGGCCTCGCCCGTCAAGGAGGTGGCGCTCGAGCACGGCCTCGAGGTGCTGGCCCCCGTCACACCCGGCGACCCCGACTTCCTCGCGCGGCTCACCGCCATCGCCCCCGACTGCTGCCCGGTCGTCGCGTACGGCGCCCTCGTGCCGCGGGCCGCGCTCGACGTGCCGTCACTCGGCTGGGTCAACCTGCACTTCTCGCTCCTGCCGGCCTGGCGCGGCGCCGCCCCCGTCCAGCGGGCCCTCATGGCCGGTGACGACGTCACCGGGGCGACGACGTTCGTCCTCGAGGAAGGCCTGGACACCGGGCCGGTGCTCGGCACCCTCACCGAGGAGGTGCGCGGTGACGACACGAGCGGCACCCTGCTCGACCGCCTGGCCCACGCAGGGGCAGGCCTGCTCGTCGCGACGATGGACGGCATCGCCGACGGCTCGCTGTACGCCGTGCCCCAGCCCGACGACGGCGTCAGCCACGCCCCGAAGCTCTCGACCGAGGAGGCCCGCGTCAGGTGGGGCCTGCCGTCGCACGTCGTCGACCGACACGTGCGGGGCTGCACGCCGGCTCCGGGCGCGTGGACGACGCTGCGGGGAGAGCGGGTCAAGCTCGGCCCGGTCGGGCTGTTGCCCACCACCACCCCCGGGATGCCGTCCGCGGACTCCGCCGTCGACCGCACCCTCGCGCCGGGCGAGCTGCACGTCACCAAGCGCTCGGTGCTCGTCGGCACCGGGTCCGCACCCGTCGAGCTGCGGGAGGTGCGGGCGCACGGCAAGAAGGCGATGGCGGCGCCCGACTGGGCCCGCGGCATCCGCATCACCCCGGGAGAGCGTTTCGATGGCTGAGCACGACGCACGTGAGGAACGCGACCGGCGCGGTGCGCGCGGTGCGGGCGGGCCGGCATCCGGGGGTCGCGGCCCGCGATCGCGCACCGCGACCCCACCCTCGCAGCGCACGAAGCGCGCCGAGCCGACCCGGTTCGCGGCCTACACCCTGCTGCGCACGGTCGCCGACGGTGGCTACGCCAACCTCGAGCTGCCCGAGATCCTGCGCCGGCACCACCTGGCGGGGCGCGATGCGGCCTTCGCGACCGAGCTCGCGTTCGGCACCATTCGCTGGCAGGGGTTCTACGACGCGGTCATCGCCGATGCGGCCGGTCGCCCCACCACCCGCATCGACCCGCCGGTGCTCGACGTGCTGCGCCTGGGCGCACACCAGCTGATCGGCATGCGGGTCGCCACGCACGCCGCCGCTGACCAGACCGTGGGGCTGTCCAAGGTCGTCGCCGGGGCGGGCGCCGGCGGTTTCGTCAACGCCGTGATGCGCCGCATGAGCGAGAAGACCTTCGAGCAGTGGCAGGAGGCCGTCGTGCCCGAGGGTGGTGGCGTCGCGGCCCTGGCGGTGCGGCACAGCCACCCCGACTGGGTC
The DNA here is from genome assembly GCA_035458265.1 of Ornithinibacter sp. Classification (GTDB taxonomy): domain Bacteria; phylum Actinomycetota; class Actinomycetes; order Actinomycetales; family Dermatophilaceae; genus Fodinibacter. The sequence continues at coordinate 9,920 of DATIAB010000100.1, forward strand.
GTCTCGGCCCTGCGAGCTGCCCTGCTCGCCCACGGCCGGGCCACGCCAGAGACCATCGACGCCGAGCTCGACGCACTGCTCACGGCCGACAACGACCCACCGCGCGTGCACCTCGTCGCCCGGCCCGGCCTGGCCACCGTCGCCGAGCTGCTGGACGCCGCGGACGCCGAGAAGAGCGACCTGTCCCAGCACGGCGTCGTGCTGAACGCAGGTGACCCGGGTGGCGTGCCGGCAGTCCGGCAGGGCCGGGCGTCGGTGCAGGACGAGGGCTCCCAGCTCGTGGCCCTGGCGCTCGCAGCCGCCGAGGTCGGCGCCGACACCCCCGCCCGATGGCTCGACCTGTGTGCCGGGCCGGGCGGAAAGGCCGGGGTTCTCGGGGCACTGGCCGTGCAGCACGGAGCCGACCTCACCGCCGTCGAGGTCACCCCGCACCGCGCCGAGCTCGTCCGCACGACGCTCGGGGCCCTCACCCGCCGTGCCGAGTCCCTCGGTCAGCACATCGAGGTGCGCACCGCCGACGGGCGAGAGGTCGGCGAGGACGAGCCCGAGGCGTACGCCAAGGTGCTCGTCGACGCCCCGTGCACCGGCCTCGGGGCGCTGCGCCGCCGTCCGGAGGCGCGCTGGCGCCGCCAGCCCTCCGACGTCGCCGAGCTCGCACCGCTCCAGAGGGCCCTGCTGACGTCAGCGCTGGCTGCCGCGGCACCCGGTGGCGTCGTGGCCTATGCGACGTGCAGCCCGCACGTCGCCGAGACCCGCTTCGTCGTCTCCGACGTGCTGAAGAAGCACCCCGACGTCGAGGTGGTCGACGCCCGGCCCCTGTTCACCGATGCCGCGGGCGCACCGATCGAGGGGCTCGGGGACGGGCCGTACGTGCAGCTGTGGCCCCACGTGCACGGCACGGACGCCATGTTCTTCGCCCTGCTGCGCCGCCGCTGACTCGCACCACCCCTACAGTGGCGCCCGTGCAGATCTCACCATCGATCCTGGCCGCCGACTTCGCCAACCTCGAGCGCGAGCTCGCTGCCATCGCGAGTGCGGACTGGGCCCACGTCGACGTCATGGACAACCACTTCGTCCCCAACCTCACCCTGGGGCTGCCCGTCGTCGAGGCGCTGCTCAAGGTCTCGCCCGTACCCATCGACTGCCACCTGATGATCGACGACCCCGACCGGTGGGCTCCGGGCTACGCCGAGGCCGGGGCGAAGTCGGTCACCTTCCACGTCGAGGCCGTGCGGGATGCCGTGGCCACCGCACGCGCCATCCGCGCCGCCGGTGCCCGAGCCGCCTTCGCGCTCAAGCCAGGCACTCCGTTCGCCCCCTACGCCGACCTGCTTCCCGAGGTCGACATGGTGCTCGTCATGACCGTGGAGCCCGGCTTCGGGGGCCAGTCGTTCATGGCCGACCAGATGCCCAAGGTGGCCCAGGTGCGTGAGGCGGTGCGTCGGCACGGCGGTGAGGTGTGGGTGCAGGTCGACGGCGGGGTGTCTGCGTCCACGATCGAGCAGTGCGCGCAGGCCGGGGCCGACGTCTTCGTCGCGGGGTCGGCGGTCTACGGGGCGCAGTCGGCAGCCGCCGCCATCGAGGACCTTCGCGCCCTCGCCAGCGCGCACACGCACCGGTGAGCGACCCGGCATCCCTGCTCGACCGGCTCGCCGACTCCGGCGGCTACGCCGTCGACCTGACCCTCACGCACGGACTGGCGCCGGGGGAGGTGCTCGACGGACACGAGCTGGAGGCCTGCCGCTTCGAGGGTGCCGTGCTCGAGGGAGCCGTGCTCCGAGGGTGCACGTTCACCGACTGCGTGTTCACGGGGTGCAACTTCAACCGGATCGACCTCGACGGGTCGCGCTTCGTGGACTGCCGGTTCCTCGACTGCACGGCGCTCGCCGTGACGTGGACCCGTGCGGCCGCTGCGGCGCTGACGGTGCGCCCGTGGGACCTCGAGCGCTGTCGGCTCGACCTCGCGCCGTTCCAGGAGGCGGCGATGGCCGGGTCGCGCCTCGTCGACTGCTCGTTGCGTGAGGCCGACTTCGGCGGCGCCGACGCGAGGCGGGTCGACCTCGGCGGGTCCGACCTCGACGGGGCCGTGTTCGTGGGCACCGACCTGCGCGGGGCCAGCCTGCTGGGCGCGACCGGCT
>DATIAB010000101.1:0-6949 GCA_035458265.1 Ornithinibacter sp.
CTGCCAGCGGCGCGGCGCGGGCTGCGCTGGCGACCGAGCTGCTCGCGGTGCGCACGGCCGTGCGCGCCGAGATGCTCGGTCAGGTCGCGTCCGAGTTCGACCGGGTGCACGACATCCACCGGGCCGTACAGGTCGGGTCGGTCGACGCGGTCATTTCGGCGCACGAGATCCGCCCGAGGATCATCGCCGCCATCGAGGCCACCTCCCCCTGACCGGCCTCCCCCAACTTTCCCGCCCGATGCCGGAACATTCACCTTCGCGCCACATCCTTTCCGGGGTGTAGGTGAACCTTCTGGTGTGAAGTCCGCGCGCAGCTGGGGTGGCAGGCTGGGCGCGTGACCACCGTGGGGCTGCTGCTCGCCGCGGGCGCCGGGCGCCGGATGGGCGGCCCCAAGGCGCTGCTGCGGCTCGCCCCCGACGGCCCGACGCTCGCGGAGACCGCCGTGCGTCGGCTGCGTGAAGCCGGGTGCGAGCGCGTGGTCGTCGTCGTGGGTTCCTCGGCGGAACAGGCAGCGGATGCCGTGGCGCACCTTCGCGTCGACGTGGTCACCGCGCCCGACTGGGCAGAAGGCATGGGCGGCTCACTGCGTGCAGGTCTGGCTCACCTCGACTCAGCCCATCCCGACTCCGCCCTTCCCGACGGGTCGCCGGCGGAGGACGTCGAGGTCGCCCTGGTCACCCTCGTCGACCTGCCCGACGTCACGGCTGAGGTCATGGCCCGGGTCCTGGCCACCGCGCGGGCCGAGGGCACCGCGGCCCTGGTGCGAGCGGCATACGAGGGCGTGCCCGGCCACCCGGTCGCAATCGGCCGAGACCACTGGGCTGCCGTACGCGCCACCGCCCGCGGTGACCGCGGCGCCCGCGACCACCTGCGCATCACGAGGCACCACCTCGTCGAGTGCGGCGACCTGGCGACCGGTCGCGACGTCGACACCGTCGAGGACCTGCCGGACCTGCCGGACCTGCCGGCGGAACGCAGCACTTCGGAGCCCACGCAGCAATAGGCGGTCGCCGCCCGAACTTCCGGCCCACCCCCGAACTTCTGGCCGCCGCCCGAACTTCCGCGTGCCATCCGAAGTGCTGCGTCCTCCCGGGCCAGAAGACCTGCACGCGCGATGATGGGCCCGTGAGCGCACCAGAGCACCGCTGGCCGGGCAGTGTCTACGACCACGGCAGCGACCCCGACCCCCGCTTCTCGCTGGCCAACGAGCGCACCTTCCTCGCCTGGGTCCGCACGGCTCTCGCGCTCGTTGCCGGAGCCGCCGCGGTCGACGCCCTTCCTCTTCCCCTGCCGGATGCCGTGCAGCGCGCCCTCGCGGCCGGGCTGGCGCTCGCGGCCCTGCTCACCGCGCTCGCCGCGTGGCGCGGCTGGGCCCGCACCGAGCGGGCGATGCGCGAGGGTGCGCCACTGCCGGCCAACCCCGCGATGCTCGTCGTGCTCGTCGCCGTGGCACTCGCGGCGGTCGTCCTCGGTGTCGCGAGCCTCACCGGTGGGTGACCCGGCGGCTCCGCAGGAGCGCACGTCGCTGGCGTGGCGCCGTACCGGGCTGGCCCTGCTCGTCGGCGCCCTGACGATCGGCCGGCTCACCCTCGAGACGCTCGGCCCGGCCGTGGTCGCGCCCACGATGCTCGCGACCGCCCTCGCCGCGTGGGTGGTCCTGGCCTCGCTGCGCACCCGCCGGCTGGGCCGCGCCCACCCGGGCGACCCGACCTTCTCCGTCCTCGCCGACGGACGGCTACCCGCGGTCGTCGCAACCCTCGTCGCGGCCCTGGCCCTCGGTGAGCTGCTCGCCGCACTTGTCAGGCTGCTGTGAGACCTTCGCTTCCTCCGTCACTTTCACTTCCGGACGGGCACCCGGTCAGGGATGCTGGCGCCATGGACCCCCGGACGACGTTCGACTCGGCACGTGACCTCGAGGGTGCGCTCGGCGCGACCGGCTACCTCACCGACGAGGCCCTGGCGACCGTCACCTGGCTCGCGCTGCGCCTGGGCCGCCCGCTGCTCATGGAGGGCGAGCCGGGCACCGGCAAGACCGCCCTGGCCGAGGCGCTCGCCGAGTCGATGGACCTGCCGCTCATCCGGCTCCAGTGCTACGAGGGCATCGACGCCACCCAGGCGCTCTACGACTGGGACTTCCCCCGCCAGATCCTCCACGTGCGGGCACTCGAAGCCGTCGAGGGCGCCGCCCGGGACGTCCGCGACGTCGAGGAGGGCCTGTTCGACGAGCGATTCCTGCTCGCCCGCCCCGTCCTGCGGGCCCTGCGCGAGGCCCCGGCGGTGCTGCTCATCGACGAGATCGACCGGGCGGATGACGAGTTCGAGGCCTTCCTGCTCGAGGTGCTGTCGACGTGGCAGGTGACCATCCCCGAGCTCGGCACCGTCACGGCATCCGTGCCCCCCGTCGTCGTCCTGACCTCCAACCGCACCCGCGAGCTGCACGACGCCCTGAAGCGCCGCTGCCTCTACCACTGGCTCGAGCACCCGGGCATCGAGCGCGAGCTGGCCATCGTGCGCACCCGGGCCCCCGAGGTGCCGGCGGCGCTCGCCGACCAGGTCGTGCGGCTCGTGCACGGCATCCGCACCGACCGGGAGCTGCTCAAGCCGCCCGGTGTCGCCGAGACCCTGGACTGGGCCCGCGCCCTGCACGAGCTCGGCACCCGCGAGCTCGACACCGCGACCGCGGCCGCCACGCTCGGGGTTGCCGTGAAGTACCGCGAGGACGCCGAGCGTGTCCGCCGCGCCCTCGACATCATGCTCACCCGATGAGCTCGGATGCCGTCCGCCCCCCGGAGGACGCGCTCCTCGGCTTCGCGCGAGCCCTGCGGGCTGCGGGGGTGCCGGTGACGGCCGACCGCGAGCGCACCTACCTCGGGGCCGTCGCGGCCGTGGGCCTCGAGCACCAGGTCGCGGTCTACCACGCCGGTCGGGCGACCCTGTGCGGGTCGCCGGCGGACCTCGAGCGCTACGACCACGTGTACGAGGCCTGGTTCGGGGGCCATCGCGCGGGGATGAAGGACCGCCCGCCCCTCCAGCGGCTGACCAGCCAGGCCGGCCTGAACGACTCGACGGGGTCGGCAGGAGCGGGACAGGACGACCCGGACGCCGTGGCCGCACGGGCCAGCTCGACCGAGATCCTGCGGCACCGAGACGTCGCCACGCTCGACCGCCGTGACCGTGAGGCGCTGGTGCGGATGTTCGCGGCCCTGCGACCCCGTGCCCCCCGGCGACGGGCGCACCGGCACACGCTGGCCCGGCGCGGCCAGGTCGACGCCCGCCGCACCCTGCGCGCCACGCTGCGCCGCATGGGCGAGCCCGGCGAGGTCGTCTGGCGCAGACGGGCCGACCGCCCCCGGCGGGTGGTGCTGCTCGTCGACGTGTCCGGCTCCATGAGCGCCTACGCCGACGCGCTCATCCGCCTCGCCCACGCGTACTGCGCCGCCGGCGTGCCCACCGAGGTCTTCACCCTCGGCACCCGCCTCACCCACGTCACGAGGCCGCTGCACCAGCGCGACCCCGACCGGGCCATCGTCGCGGCCGGCCAGGCCATCCCCGACTGGTCGGGCGGCACGCGACTGGCCGAGGGGGTCAAGGTGTTCCTCGACCGCTGGGGACGCCGTGGCATGGCTCGCGGCGCCGTCGTCGTCGTCTTCAGCGACGGCTGGGAGCGAGACCAGCCCGAGGCTCTCGGCGAGCAGGTGCGCCGGCTGCGGGCGGTCGCCCACCGGGTCGTGTGGGTCAACCCGCACCGGGGACGCGCTGGGTACGAACCGGTGCAGGGCGGCATCATGGCCGTGCTGCCCCACGTCGACGACTTCGTCGCGGGGCACTCGATGGCGGCGTTCCAGGAGTTGACGGAGGTGGTTGCTCGTGCGTGACGTGCTCTCCGAGCTGATGACCTGGTGGCGGGCCGGGGATGCCGTCGGCGTCGGCACCGTGGTCGCCACCTTCCGCTCCGCTCCTCGCCCGGCCGGGGCCTCGATGCTCGTCGGCCCGGCGGGTGAGGCGGTGGGGTCGGTGTCGGGTGGCTGCGTCGAGGGCGCCGTGTACGAGCTCGGTCAGGAGGTCATGGCCTCGGGCACCCCGGTGCTCCAGCGGTACGGGGTGTCCGACGACGACGCCTTCGCCGTCGGGCTGACGTGTGGCGGCATCCTCGACGTGTTCGTCGAGACCGTCTCGCAGGAGACCTTCCCCGAGCTCGGATCCGTCGCCGCCGACGTCGAGGCCGGCCGCCCGGTGGCCGTCGCGACCGTCATCGACCACCCCGACCATGCCTGGGTCGGCCGGCGCCTCGTCGTGCGCCCCGAGGATGCAGCACCGGAGCGGGACGGCGGCGTGGGTGTGGACGACGGGGGTGGGCGCGACCCGGATGCCGGCTCGCCGGCATCCACTGCCGTGCTCGGTTCGCTGGGGAGCGAGCGCGCCGACGCCGCCGTCACCGACGACGCGCGCGGCTTGTTGGCGCTCGGGCGCACCGAGACCCTGACGTACGGCCCCGACGGCGAGCGTCGGGGTGAGGGGATGCGGGTGTTCGTCGCGGCGTACGCGCCGCGGCCGCGGATGCTCGTGTTCGGGGCGATCGACTTCGCCGCGGCCGTGGCCCACGTGGGGGCGTTCCTCGGCTACCGCGTGACGGTGTGCGACGCGCGCCCGGTGTTCGCGACGGCATCCCGCTTCCCGGCCGCCGACGAGGTGGTCGTCGACTGGCCGCACCGCTACCTGGCGGCCGAGCTCGAGGCGGGGCGGATCGACCCGCGCACCGTGGTCTGCGTGCTCACGCACGACCCGAAGTTCGACGTCCCCGTGCTCGAGGTGGCGCTTCGGCTGCCCGACGTCGCCTACGTCGGGGCCATGGGGTCGCGGCGCACGCACGAGGACCGGATCGCCCGGCTGCGTGAGGTGGGGGTGACCGAGGACGAGCTGGCGCGGCTGAGCTCACCGATCGGGCTCGACCTCGGGGCGCGCACGCCGGAGGAGACGGCCGTCTCGATCGCCGCCGAGATCGTGGCCCTGCAGTGGGGCGGCGGAGGACAACGGCTTCAGGACACCGGAGGCTCGATCCACCACCACCTTTGACGGTCTGCAGGACCAATGTGTGCGGATTTCGTCCAAGCCCTTGTGGCGGGCCCCACTTCGAGTGAGGATCACGAACACGTCACGGTCCCCTGCTGAAGGAGAGTCAACGATGACTCGGGTCAACGTCACCGTCGACGGAGTCCTGTGCTCCGACGACGTCGAACCACGCACGCTCCTCGTCCACTACCTGCGAGAGGTGGTGGGGAAGGTGGGCACCGTCGTCGGGTGCGACACGAGCAACTGCGGCGCGTGCACCGTGCACCTGGACGGGCGCAGCGTGAAGTCGTGCAACGTCCTGGCCGTGCAGGCCGACGGGCACGAGGTGACGACGATCGAGGGCATCGCCCCCTACGGTGAGCTGCACCCGATGCAGCAGGCGTTCCACGACAACCACGCCCTCCAGTGCGGCTACTGCACGCCGGGCATGATCATGCAGGCCATCGACGTGCTCGCCGAGACGCCGAACCCCACCGAGGAGCAGATCCGGGTCGGCCTCGAGGGCAACCTGTGTCGCTGTACCGGTTACCACAACATCGTCAAGGCGGTGGCGGCGTGTGCGAGCAGCATGAGTGAGCCGGCCGCCGCATCTGTCGGAGCAGCCGGAGCCGCCGGAGCCGGCCAGGGGAGTGAGTCCTGATGACCGCCGTCGACGACCGCCCGGCATCCGAGGTCGGCACCGCGCGCAAGCGCAAGGAGGACGCGCGCCTCATCACCGGTCGCACGAAGTGGACCGACAACATCCAGCTGCCCGGGATGCTGCACCTTGCCATGGTGCGCAGCCCGTTCGCGCACGCGACGATCGCCGCCATCGACACGGACGCGGCAGGCTCGGCCCCCGGCGTCGTGGGCGTCTACACCGGCGCGGACCTCCAGGACGGACAGGGCGTCATCGCCAACGCCTGGCCACTGAACAACGAGCAGAAGGCCCCCACCCACCTGCCGGTGGCCGTCGACCGCGTCGCCTGCGCCGGTGAGATCGTCGCCGTCGTGGCCGCTCGGACGGCCGCGGCGGCACGCGATGCCGCTGAGCTCGTCGACGTGGACTACGACGAGCTGCCGTTCGTTCTCGACGCCCGGGAGGCGATGAAGGACGAGGTGCTGGCGCACCCGGACCTGGGCACCAACCGCTCCGCCTTCTGGCAGCTCGACTCCGCCGCCGCCGGCACCGGTGGCGACGTCGACGCGGCCATCGCCGAGGCTCGCGAGAACGGCATCCTCATCGAGCGCGAGTACCGACAGCAGCGACTGGTTCCGGCATTCATGGAGCCACGCTCCACCGTCGTCGACCCGACCGGCGAGCAGATCGTGATCTGGTCGGCCACCCAGATCCCCCACATCCTCCGGTTCCTCGTCGCTGCCACCACCGGCATCTCCGAGGCCAAGATCCGCGTCATCGCACCGGACGTCGGCGGAGGCTTCGGCGGCAAGCTGCAGACGACGCCCGAGGAGTTCGCGACCCTCGCGGTCGCCCGGCGCCTCGGCAAGCCCTGCAAGTACACCGAGACGCGCTCCGAGACGATGGTGTCCTGCCACCACGGCCGCGACCAGTGGCAGACCCTGACCCTGGCCGCGACCAAGGACGGCACCGTGACCGGGCTCAAGGCGGAGATCCTCGCAGACCTCGGCGCGTACGTGGCCATCCTCGGCGGAGGGGTGCCGGTGCTCGGCGCGTGGATGTTCAACGGCATCTACAAGTTCCCTGCGTACCAGTTCAACTGCCAGACCGTGCTGACGAACAAGACGTGGGTCGACGCGTATCGCGGAGCCGGCAGACCGGAGGCGACGTTCGCCATCGAGCGGCTCATGGACGAGCTCGCGGCAGAGGTCGGGGTCGACCCGTTGGAGATCCGGGAGAAGAACTGGATCACCAACACC
>DATIAB010000102.1:0-3811 GCA_035458265.1 Ornithinibacter sp.
AAGTCGAGGTATCCCGCACGATCGTGTTCGACGCCCCCCGCCGGGCCCGCGGGTTCTTCGAGGCCGTCGTCGCGGACAACTTGGACGTCGGCCGCCCCGACGAGGTGAAACTCATCTTCAACCGGCGCATCCAGCGCAACACGCCCGGCGAGTTCGCCACCAAGATCGTCACCCGTGACACCGACGTCGCCGTCAACGTCTTCTACAAGCGCTCACGGATCAAGGAGTACTTGAAAGAAGGCCGGGCGCTGCGCATCGAGACCGTGATCAACGAGCCCAACGACATCGGCTGTCAACGCCGCCTCCACAACCTCGCCGACCTCCAAGCCAAGGCCCGTGCCGCCAACGGGCGGATGCTGGAGGTCCAACGTGTCGGCCAATGCTGTGCCATCACCACCCCGCTCCTGGAGCGGGTCACCCTGCCCACCACCCACGAGGGCCTGTCAACGGTCATCTGGATCGCCCCGTAGGTGGCCGGTGGTTCTCCCCGTGGACGGTCAGGTTGGTTCCCCAGGGACGGCCACAGGATTCCCCGGTCGGTCAGGTCGGTGGCGTCACCTCCTGGGTGTTGGTGAGGAGGTCGGTGAGTTGTTCGGCGAGGCGGTCGGCGGCGTGGCGTCGCAGCCCGACGGCGATGATGACGTAGCGGTCGGCGCGGCGGATGCGGACGAGCCAGGCCCGTTCGGGTGGTCGACCGCGTGAGCTCGCTGAGCCCATGTCGACTTCGACGGTGATCGGGTCGATGGTGGCTTGTCGTCGTTGGCGGTGGTGTCGGATTCGGCAGGTAGAGCTGCAGTAGCGGGCGGGGCGGCCGGTGCGGTGAGGGGTGATGGGGTTGGCGCAGCCCGGGGCAGCGCACCCGGTCAGGGTTTCGTTACGTAACGTTTCTGGTGTCGGGGTGTTCATGTGAGTGGCTTGACTCCTTTGCCGTCGGCGGCGTCGGTGAGGCGCACGCTGTCGCCGGTGGTGACCAGGACGTGGGCGTGGTGCATGAGCCGGTCGACGAGCGCGGAGGCGATGGTGCGGGGCATCAGTTCGTCGAAGCCGCTGGGGTGAAGGTTGCTGGAGAGGGCGACGGAGCGGCGTTCGTAGGCGGCGTCGATGAGCCGGTAGAGCCCTTCGGCGGCGTCGGTGGTGATTGGCAGCAGCCCGATGTCGTCAACGACGACGAGGTCCGAGCGGAGCACCGGTTTGAGCGCTTTGGTGATGCTGTCGTCGATGCGGTGGCGGGCGACGAGACCACCGAGCTGTTCGACGCTGAACCAGGTGACGGCGAGCCCGTGATCGATGGCGGCGTGGCCGAGCGCTTCGCAGAAGTGGCTCTTGCCGGTGCCGGACGGGCCGGCGACGACAAGGTTCTCGTGACGGCCGACCCATTCCAGCGACGCCAGCGCATGTTGGGTGGGGGCGGCGATCGAGAACCGGGCCGGGTCGAACGTGTCGAACGTCTTGCCGGCGGGGAACCCGGCGCGGCGCCGGCGGATCTCAATGGTCGAGGCGTCACGGCCGCGGGCTTCTTCGTTGAGCAGCACCCGCACGACTTCGGCGGGGTCCCAGCGTTGCGCTTTGGCGGTGGCGACAACGTCGCCGACCTGGCGGCGCACGTAGGGCATCCGCAACCGCCGGCACAGCCGATCGATCTCATCGAGCGGTCCGATATCGGCGACGCTCACGACGGCACCTCCCCGTCGTCGGAGGCGGTCAGTCCGATGTTGCGCCAGGCGGCGGTGCCGGGCTGCAACGAGTGCGTCTCCGACGCTTGCTTGGTGGTGGTCGGTGTCGGGGTGGTGAGGATCGACAGCAGATCGGCGATCGTGAACCGGCAGCACGTCGCCGCCTGGCCGAGCGCCCGGTCGACGGCGTCACGGTCGAACACCTTGGTCAGCTCCACCGTCTCACGCATCCGATGCTCGATGCCGCGGGTGCCGGCACCGGCCGCCTCGACCAGCCACGCCGCCGCGCCCGACCCGATCGCCAGGAACGCCGCCTCCGCCGCAGAGCGCGCTTTCGGTTCGCGATGCAGCGGGTCGCTGCGCCGGTTCGGGTAGTGCGCCTGATCTAGCGACACCTGGCCGGGTCCGACGAGACGGTGACGGGCGATCTCCACCGGGCCCGATGTCGGGGTGGCCACGACGACGAGCTGATCACCCTCGACGCGCACCCAAACCCGCTGATCCACCCAGTCGTGCGGCACCGAGTAGCGGGCCCCTCGATGGTTCAACGTCGAGGACCACCCGACCGCCCGGGTCTCACCGAACGCGGCGGTGAACGGATCGGCCGGCACCCCGTGCAGATGGGCCCGTTCCACCTCGAGCCGGACGACCGGCAGCTCCCCGGTCATCCGATGCACCCGCCCGTTGACCGTCTCCATGAACGCGTCGCAGGCAGCGACGAGCTGCTCCCACGACGTGTACTCGTCGAGCAGGTTGTGATCGGTCGGCACCAGATCGGCCTTGGCCAGCTTCACCGTCGACTCCGACCCGCCCTTCGATTCCGGGTCGGCCGGCACACACGTGGCGACCGTCAGGCCGTAGTAATGAGCGACGGCGACGATCTGCGAGTTGCGCACAGCGATCCCAGCGATGTGCCGATCCGTCACCGTCTTCTCATTGTCCGTCAACGCGAACGTCGGTGCGCCGCCGAGACGGCGAAACGTCGCATCCAGTGCGGCGATCACCGACGGCATCGTGCGATCGCGCAGCGGCACCACCACCCGGAACCGCGACCATGCCAGCCAGGCGACGAACAACACGATGCGCTGCCCGGCCAGCATCGGCCCGGCCGCGTAGTCCCACTGCAACCACAGCCCGGGTTCGGTGATCCACGGCATATACACCCGATGCGTCGAGCGGCGCCACTGCTCCTTCACCACCGCGACAACCCGGCGAGTGGTCCGCTCCGACCCCGGATAGCCCATCGCCACCAACTTGTCGTGAACCACATCGGCGCGGATCCGGCCGTCGGAACGGTCGACCCACTCGTGGATCTTGTCCACGAACGGCTCCGTCACCGACGGCCGATCACCGCCCGTCGACGGGTCCAGCCCGGCCGCCCGCGCCGCCACGTAACGGGCGACGGTGTGATGATCACAGCCAGTCAGCGCCGCCGCTGACCGCAACGACTTCGTCAGGTCGTAAGCCTCCAAGATCTCCAAGATCTGCTCCTTCGAGTACATGAGATGACGGTCCTCCTCGGAACGTGCACGGTGTTGAGCAGCCGGCACGATGACCGAGGAGGACCACCCACAGACGGATGGTCACGTGGGGAATCTCATGACCGTCCCCGGGGACCTTCAGATGGCCGTCCCCGGGGAGAACCCGTGACCGCCTACGGGGAGAATCTCACGGCCGTCGTCAGTTTGATCGTCGATGTCGAGGGTGACCTCGCCTCGGCGCGGTCGCTTGTCGGTGACGAGCGCGTCCAGGTCGTCGCCGATCTTGCTGAGACCCTCGACGGCCTTCGTCGCACCGTGGCCCGTCTGCGTGCGGTCACGCCGGCGACGGCCGGGCGGATGCGTGGCGATGAGGACGGGCCGGGCGAGGTGGAACTGCAGGCTTCGTGGGGATCGGGTGTGGTGGTGGTGTGGGCGTCGGGCCGGGGCGCGACGCCGGACTCGTGGCGTTCCCCACCGTCCGCCTCACGACGACCGGTCGGGCACCAGCCCCGTAACTCGGAACGCGGCTGAGCCGGCGGTCTAGTGTCCTGGAAGGTTGTTTCGCCAAGAAACCTTGGGGGAGCGGGAATTTTCGTGATCGAGGTGCGTTCGTCCGGTGTTGTCAACCAACATCGGAGGAGCACCATGGCACGTCGC
>DATIAB010000103.1:0-5415 GCA_035458265.1 Ornithinibacter sp.
AGCGTCGTGAGGCACACGAGCGCCACCGCGAGGAGCGACAGGGGGTTGCTCACGAGGACTCGACGACCTCGGCGAAGTCGGCCTCGATCTGCTCGGCCTGGCGGGTGTACCAGCGGGCGAGGAACCAGGCGCACGGGTAGACGAGCACGCCGAGCGCCAGCCAGGGGAACGGGATCCAGAGCACGGTGAGGGTGCGGGTGGCGGGGACCAGGGCCAGCACCACGGGCAGGGCGGCGAGCCCGCCGAACGTCAGGCCGAGCACCGCCAGCGAGAGCCGCAGCTGGGCGCGCATCAGGCCGGCGATGTACACGTCGCCGAGCCCGGTCTGCTCGTCGAGGTCACGCGTGACCGGGCGGGCGTGCATGGGGGCGGCGCCGCGGCGGGAGCTCGTGACCCGCACGCGCTGCGGCGGCTCCCCGGCCGGCGTGCTCACGCTCAGCCCCCGGTCGGGCGCCGGTCACCGATCGGCCGCCGGAGCAGCGTGTCGCGCAGCTCCTTGGTGTGCCGTCGGCTCACCTGCAGCTCGATGGAGCCGACGAGGACCGAGCACCGCCCGTGGTCCATGCGCACCTCGCTGACGTGCGGCAGGGCCACGAGCGTGCTGCGGTGGATCCGCACGAACCCGTGGTCGGCCCAGCGCTCCTCAAGCACGCTGAGCGGGACGCGCACGAGGTGAGAGCCCGTGTCGGTGTGCAGTCGCGCGTAGTCGCCGTGGGCCTGGGCGTAGCGGATCTGGTTGCGGGTGATGAAGCGGGTGACCCCGCCGAGCTCGACCGGGATGGTCTCGTCCTCCGCCGGGGCAGCTGCCTGCGGCGCACCACCCTCGCCCGGGGCCGGCGCGGTGGCGCCCTTCTCGCTCTGGGTGCGCACGACGCGGCGGATGGCCTCGGAGAGCCGCTCGGCACGCACCGGCTTCATGACGTAGTCGGTCGCGGCGAGCGCAAAGGCGTCGACGGCGTGCTGGTCGTGCGCGGTGACGAAGACGATCTGCGGCCGCACGGTGAAGCGGGAGATCACCCGGGCGAGCGCCATCCCGTCCAGCCCCGGCATCGAGATGTCGCTGAAGACGACGTCGACGTCGCGGCCGTCGAGCACCTGCAGCGCCTCGGTGCCGCTGGACGCGGTGATGACCTCCGCGATGCGGTCGTCGCGCTCGAGGAGGTAGCCGAGGTCGGACAGGGCGGGTAGCTCGTCATCGACGACGAGCGCGGTGAGCCCCACGTCGTTGGTGGACATGGCCGCAGCCTATTGCCCTCGTCCAGTGTGTCGGCGTCTAGCCGTCGGGGTGGATGCCGGGGGCGAACTTCGGGACCCGGAAGCTCACCCTGGTCCCTGCCCCCGGTGCGGTCTCCACGACGAGCCCGAACTCGTCGCCGTAGACCTGACGCAGCCGGGCGTCGACGTTGCCCAGCCCGATCGAGTCGCTGGCGTGGGCGCCGTCGAGGATCGAGCGGATCCGCTGGGGGTCACTCCCGACCCCGTCGTCCTCGATGGAGATCTCGGCGTCCGAGCCTCGGTCGGCGGCGGTGATCGTGAGGTGCCCGATCCCTTCTTTGCCCGCGAGGCCGTGGCGCACGGCGTTCTCGACCAGGGGTTGCACCGCGAGGTAGGGGACGGTGACCGGCAGCACCTCGGGAGCGATGAGCAGCGAGGTCTCGAGGCGGTCGCCGAAGCGGGCCTGCTCGAGGATGAGGTAGCGCTCGACGTTGCGCAGCTCTTCGGCCAGCGTGGTGAAGGTGCCTCCCGAGCGCAGGGAGTAGCGGGTGAAGTCGGCGAAGTCGATGAGCAGCTCGCGGGCACGGTCGGGGTCGGTGCGCACGAACGAGGCGATCGCGGCGAGGCTGTTGTAGATGAAGTGTGGGCTGATCTGGGCGCGCAGGGCCCGCAGCTCTGCCTCCATGACCCGGGTGCGGGTGCGGGCGAGCTCCGCGAGCGCGAGCTGGCTGGACACCCACGCCGCCACCTCCTCGGTGGCCTTGGCCAACCCGGGGGAGGGCTGCTCGGTCCAGGCGCTCAGGGTGCCGACGATGAGGTCGTCCATGACGAGGGGGGCGGTCACCGCGCTGCGGATCGGGCAGTTGGGGTCGGTGCACGCGATGGCCGTGGCGTCGTGCACGACCGTGCGCCCGCTCGCGCGCGTCTCCTCTCCGAGGTCGAACGCGAGGGGGCGGTGGCGCTCGCCGGCGCCCGTCCACGACAGCACGTTGCCGGTGTCGGAGATCGAGACGGCGTGGGCGCCGAGGATGGAGAGCAGGTGGCGGCCGGCGCGCTCCGCGGCATCCGGGGTGAGCCCGTCGCCGAGGTGCTGCGAGGCCAGGGAAGCCGTGTGCAGGGTCGCGTACGTGGCGCGGTCGACCTCGGAGAGGAAGCCCCTGCGGCGGTTGCGCCGCAGCAGCCAGGCCGCGAGCCACAGGAGCAGCATCGTGCCCGCGACGAGCACCGCCGTCGGCCAGTGGATGCTTCCCGTCATGCGCTCACCCTAGGCTCGGCGGTCCGACCGGGAGATGGGGACGAGATGATGGCTGAGTTCGACGACGCACTGGCGGTGAGCTGGGATGCCGTGGCCCCCGCGGTGCGGGGCGGAGCGGGCGTGGCCCGTGGTCACCTCGGTGAGGGCTGGCTCATCGGGCACGCGATCAACGGCGGGGTGCTCATGGCGCTGGCGACGTCGACGGCATCCGGGGTCCTGGCGGAGGTGGGTCATGGTGACCCGTTGACGTGGAGCGCCCACTTCCTGTCCGCGGCCGTGCCGGGGCCCGTCGAGGTGCGCGTGGAGGTGCTGCGCGTCGGCCGGGGGCTGTCCACGGCTGAGGTGCGCGTGGTGCAGCCCGGGGAGGACGGGCCGCTCGACCGGGTGCTCGTCACCGGCACCTTCGGCAGCCTCGACCGGGCCGAACCGGTGCACCGCGCACCGGCACCGCCGCCGATGCCCGAGCCGGATGCCTGCGTGCCGGCCACCAGGGGCTCCTCGCCGGTGGCGTCGGCGATCGTCATGCTCGACCGGCTCGACGTGCGCGTGGACCCCTCGACGATCGGTTTCGCGGTCGGTCGGCCCTCCCGGCGCGGGGTGATCCGGGCCTGGCTGCGGATGCGCGACGGCCGCGAACCGGATGCCGGGCTCCTCCCGTATGCCGTGGACGCGCTGATGCCGGTCTCGTTCGACCTGGGCGTGCCGGGATGGGCCCCGACCATCGAGCTCACCGGCCAGGTGCTCGGGCGCCCGGCGTCGGGCTGGCTGCTCGTCGAGCTCAGGACGGACACCGTCGTCGGTGACCTGCTCGTCGAGGATGCCGCGGTGTGGGACTCCACCGGACGTCTCGTCGCGCGGTCCCGGCAGCTCGCCGGGGTGCGGCTGCCCGCCAACTAGTCTGCTGGGGTGCCCACGGACAGCCCGATCGTCGCCGCCGTCGCCCGGCTCGCCGAGCTGCCCGGCATCCCCGAGCAGGTGGAGCAGGCCCGGGAGGCGTGCACCCGCCTGCGCTGGCACCAGGCGTTGCGCAAGCGGATCCCGGAGGCTGCGGCCGAGTCGCGCGTCCGGGGTGCCCACGCGAGCGGCGAGCTCGAGGGCGCGAGCGTGCCCGTCGACGTCGTGCGGGACATCGTGAGAGGGGCCTCCACGTGGTCGTCGAACCCGGACCCCGTCGAGCTGACGATGCGGGGTGTGCTCGCCGCGACGACCGAGACCGAGCACGTGGCCGCGATCGTGCTCACCGCTCCTCTGCAGGCCCTGGCGCGGCTGCACACGGCGGCCGCCGTCGGCCTGGTCGATGACGACGCCCTGGGTCGGCCCCGGATGGCTGGTGAGGAGTGCCTCGAGCTGACCGACCTCGGCCCGGCACCGCCGGCCGCCGCGGTGGGCTCGCGCCTGCGTGCCGTGGCCGACGTCCTCGTCGCGACGCCGCGGCTCCCGGTCGTCGTGGCCGCTGCGATCGTGCACGCGGAACTGGCGACCGTGCGCCCCTTCGTCCGCGGCAATGCGGTGGTCGCCCGGGCGCTGGATCGGGCTGTGGTGCGGGCCGGTGGGCTGGACCCGACGGGGGTGGCCGTGACGGAGGCGGGCCACGGTGCCGGCGGGGGCGCGGCCTATCTCGGGGCGCTCGCGGCGTACGGCCGAGGTGATGCAGCGGGGCTGGGGCTGTGGATCTCGCACTGCTGTGCGGCCGTGCGTGCCGCGGCCGCCGAGGGGGAGTCCGTCGCGGATGCCGTGCTGGCCGGCCGACTCGGGTCGGCGACCGGACGGCCCTCACCGTGAGAGTTTCCTGATTCGAGGCCGTCGCGGGCGCGGGCGGCCGAGGTGCCGGTGAGCTCTTCGGCGGTCTGAGTGCCACGGAACTGGTCAAGCGTTAAACAGGGTGCCGATAACCTACGGTTTCAGTGCACCTGAGGGGCCACTGAGAACATTTTCAATAGTTTTCGACAGAGGCTTGCGAAGGACTCATGTCGTAGAGCACGATATGACTACTCGCTCCCCTTCGGGGTTGAGCGATCGGCGGACCGGCTTCTCCCCCCCGGAGCTCGGCTCGTCGACGGCCCCGGTTGTCCCCCCGACCGGGGCCGTCTCATGTCCGGAAACAACGGCTGACATCTGACCCGTGGGGTGCACGCGCGGTCGAGGTGATACCGCTCGTAGATGCGTGCACCTGGGATTCGACTCGGGGCGACTGACGCAGGCAGCCGGGCGCGTTGTCCACAGGTGCCCTGCCCGAGTGTGGCTGTCCACAGGCTGGGCTCCCGTGCTGGTGTCCGAGCACGCGTGGGCTGAGGCTCGTCGCATGTCAGCCGCACCTGCCGTCATCGCCGTGGTCGGGGCTTCCGGCGGCCTCGGCGCCAGCACCCTGGCTCTTGCCGTCGGGCGCCGCCTGGCCGCGACGGGCCCAGAATCCGTCGTCATCGACCTCGACCTGCGTCGTGGTGGCCTGGAGGTCACGGCAGGCACCGAGCACCTGCCAGGCCGTCGCTGGGACGACCTGCGCGAGGTCCGCGGTCGACTCCCGCCCGGCGCGCTGCCCACAGGACTCCCGTACGAGGACGGTGTGCACCTGCTGTCGGTCCGTGGGGGGGCCGGCGGGGAGGTCTCGGACGCCGCCGTCCTGGCCGTGCTCAGCGCTCTCGCCGCCGGTTCGACCCGGCTCGTGTTCGACCTGCCTCTCTGGAGCCCTGCCCTGCCGGCCATCCTGGCACTCGAACCGCTGGTGGTGGTCCTCGCCGGCCTGCGCACCCGTGCCTTGGCCGATGCGGATGCCGCGGTTGCCTTCCTGCTCGATCAGGTACAGGCGCTGGCGCACCCCGCAGCCGTCGACCTGCGGCTGGTCACCCGCGGCGTTCGCACGCGGGCGGAGGTGCTCGATGACGTCGTGGCCCACCTCGGCATCGCCCACCTGCACCACCTCGGAGACGACCCGCTCGTCCCTCGGG
>DATIAB010000104.1:0-5812 GCA_035458265.1 Ornithinibacter sp.
CGGCGTTGCTGGCCTGGTCCGGTGCCCACTGGAAGGTCGAGCCCGCTGCGGTGACCTCGCACGCCTCGGTGACGGTCAGCGCCCGCAGGTAGCCGAAGCCGGCGTAGCCGGCCACGCCGACGACCGCGACGAGGGCGATGACGACAACCAGCCCCAGTCGACGCCGGGTCGGCGAGGGGGGCCCTTCCTCGGCGAGGGTGAGGGCGCCGTTGGTGGTGCGCGGCATGGGTTCGATGTCCTTCGGTGAATGGAGGCGGGGGCTGACCCCGGCGTCAGTCGTTGGCGTGGAGCGCCGAGTTCAGCACGATGCCGTGCCCGTCACGGGGGCGAGCCTGCACCGCGCCGGTCACCGAGTTGCGCAGGAAGAGCAGGTTGCTCTGCCCCGACAGCTCGCGGGCCTTGGTGATGCTCCCGTCCGGGAGGGACACCTTGGTGCCGGCGGTGACGTAGAGCCCGGCCTCGACGACGCAGTCGTCACCGAGCGCGATGCCGAGCCCGGACTCGGCTCCGAGCAGGCAACGCTCACCGATGCTCACACGTTCCGTGCCACCACCGGAGAGCGTGCCCATCGTCGAGGCGCCACCCCCGATGTCCGACCCGTCGCCGACGACGACCCCCTGGCTGATGCGCCCCTCGACCATCGACGTGCCGAGCGTGCCGGCGTTGAAGTTGACGAAGCCCTCGTGCATCACGGTGGTGCCACTCGCGAGGTGCGCACCGAGGCGCACGCGGTCGGCATCCGCGACCCGCACCCCGGACGGCACCACGTAGTCGGTCATGCGGGGGAACTTGTCGACGCCGAACACCTGAACCGACCCGCGCGCCAGCATGCGGGCGCGGGTCAGCTCGAAACCGTCGACGGAGCACGGTCCCTGCGAGGTCCAGACGACGTTGGTGAGCACCCCGAACAAGCCGTCGAGGTTGATGCTGTTCGGTGGGCACAGCCGGTGCGAGAGCAGGTGCAGCCGCAGCCAGCCGTCGGCGGTGTCGGCCGGGGGTGCGTCGAGGTCGGCCGTGACCAGGCGCAGCTCACGACGCACCCGGCGCGCGGCATCCGTGCCGATGAGCGACTCGAGACCGGCCGGGGCGGCGAGCTCCCCGGCGCCACCGGGCTCGCCGAGCGCCGGGGTCGGGAACCACGCATCGAGCACGGTTCCGTCGTCGGTGAGGGTGAGCAGGGCGTGGCCCCAGGCGCTGCGTGTCATGCCGACCAGCCTACGGTGGCGCCACGACACGACCGGGCAGCGTCCGCCTGCCCGGCGCCACGCCCACGCCACCCCACCGCCGCACCGTCCCGGTGATTACGCTGGCCGCATGCCGTCCACCGTCACCGCGCTCGACCTCACCACCGACGTCACGTCCCTCACCGCCACCGTGTGCGACATCGAGTCGGTGAGCCTGGACGAGCAGGCACTCGCGGATGCCGTCGAGGCGGCCCTTCGTCCCCTGCCGCACCTCGAGGTGACGCGGATCGGCAACACCGTCGTGGCCCGCACCGGCCTCGGCCGCGCCGAACGGGTGGTTCTCGCGGGACACATCGACACCGTGCCGCTCACCCTTGACCCGGCCAACCTGCCCACCCGTCGCGTCCCCGCCCGGGGTGGCGAGGTGCTGTGGGGGCGGGGGACGGTCGACATGAAGGGTGGCGTCGCCGTGATGCTGCGGGTCGCCCACGAGGTGCGCGAACCCAGCCGCGACATCACGTTCGTCTTCTACGAGGCCGAGGAGATCGACTCGGTGCACAACGGCCTGCTCCACGTGCAGCAGCAGGCGCCCGCCCTGCTCGCCGACGCCGACTTCGCCGTGCTGCTCGAGCCCACCGACGCCCGCGTCGAGGGCGGGTGCAAGGGGACCCTGCGCGCCGAGGTGTCGACCAAGGGCGTCGCGGCGCACTCGGCACGGCCGTGGAAGGGGCACAACGCCATCCACGACGCGGGTGAGATCCTGGCCCGGCTGGCCGCCTACGAGCCGGTCACCCGGGTCGTCGACGAGCTCGAGTTCCGCGAGGCGCTGGGGGCCGTCCTCATCTCCGGCGGCACCGCGACCAACGTCATTCCCGACCGCTGCGTCGTGACGGTGAACTACCGCTATGCGCCCTCCCTCACCGAGGCGGATGCCGAGGCGCACGTCCGCCAGGTCTTCTCCGGCTTCGAGGTGGCGATCGTCGACAACGCGGGCGGGGCGCGGCCGGGCCTGCACCTGCCTGCGGCCAAGGCTTTCATCCGGGCGCTCGGGCTGCCGGTGGAGGCCAAGCAGGGCTGGACCGATGTGGCCCGGTTCTCCGCGATCGGGGTGCCGGCCGTGAACTTCGGCCCGGGTGACCCGAACCTCGCCCACATGGATGACGAGCAGTGCCCCGTCGAGCAGTACGCGGCGTGCGAGCAGGCACTGCTGCGCTGGCTCGCCTGAGGGCTGCCCTCGCTCGCCACGAGGGCGTGGGCGGCTGCCCGGGCGACCCCCTGTGCACCCACCGCGAGCCGGGGCGCGCGCCGAATACAGTGGCGCCGTGAACGCCACCCCGAAGCCGCCGCACGGCGCCGACCGCGACTACCACCAGGGGTCGGTCGTCATGCGCCGCTCCAAGGTCCCCGGCTCGACGACCGACCAACGGCTGCTCGACAGCCGCGGCTCGGCCGACTGGCTGCACACGGACCCGTGGCGGGTCATGCGCATCCAGTCCGAGTTCGTCACCGGGTTCGGTGCGCTGGCCGAGCTCGGGCCCGCCGTGAGCGTCTTCGGCTCGGCGCGTACCCAACCCCACGACCCCGTCTATGAGCTCGGCTCCCGGGTCGGGGCCGCCCTCGTCGCGGCCGGCTACGCCGTGATCACCGGTGGCGGACCCGGGGCGATGGAGGCGGCCAACAAGGGCGCCCTCGACGCGGGCGGCACCTCGGTCGGCCTGGGCATCGAGCTGCCCTTCGAGGCCGGCCTCAACGAGTTCGTCGACCTCGGTGTCAACTTCCGCTACTTCTTCGCGCGCAAGACGATGTTCGTCAAGTACGCCCAGGGCTTCATCGTGCTGCCGGGCGGGTTCGGAACCCTGGACGAGCTCTTCGAGGCGGTGACCCTCGTGCAGACCCAGAAGGTCACGAGCTTCCCGATCGTGCTCCTCGGCAGCGAGTACTGGGGAGGCCTGCTCGACTGGTTGCGCGGCACCGCAGCGACCACGGGGACCATCAGCGTGGGCGACCTCGACCTGCTCACCCTCACCGACGACGTCGACGAGGCGGTTGCGGCGATCGTCGCGGCCGACGAGTCGTCGCAGCCCGACCCCGGAGCCTCCTCGCCCGACGGCCCACCGGAGTAGCGGCCGGAGCCGCCGTAGGATCTGCCGCGTGGTTCCTCTCCTCGTCCTCGCGCTCGTCGCCGTCGCGCTCGTCGCGGTCGTGCTCGGCGTCGCCCGAGGTCGAGTGCCCGCGGACCCGCTCGCGGACCCCGTCGGGTCGACTCCCGGCACCGGGCTCCCCGCGGTCCCCCTCGCCGCCGACGTGGATGCCGTGCGCTTCGACACCGAGCCGCGCGGCTACCGGATGGATGACGTCGACTCCCGCCTCGACGTCCTGCGCGAGACCCTCACCCGGCGTGAGGTCGAGCTGGCCCGGCTGCTGGACGAGACGCGCACGGAAGAGCCCTGAGGCATGGCCTTCACCATCAGCCGTCGGACCTCCCTGGCGCCGCACATCGCGTGGTCCGCGCTCACCGACCTCGCGGAGCACACCCGACACGTGCCGTTCACCGACGTCGAGGTGCCGGCGAGCGGGCTCGTGCTCGGCACCGAGGTCGTCGCCTGGACGCGGCTGGGTCGCGTCGCCGCCGCGGACCGGATGCTCGTCACCGCCCTCGAGCCCGGTCGGCGCCTACGCCTGGTCAAGACCGGACGGTTCCTCCACGGGTGGGCGGACATCACCGTGCACCCCGACCCGGACACCCCGGGTGGGTCGTCGGTGGTGTGGTCCGAGGAGCTCTGGCTGCCCGGGCTGAGACGGCTGACCCGACCGATCGGTGACCGGCTCGCCAGGGTGCTCTTCACGAGGGTCGTCGACGGTGTGCTGGCCCGGGCGCGGACGCCCGACGACGGGGCCGTGGCGTGATGCCGTCGGCCGATGACGGCTTCGGCAGCCAGGTGCGGGGCTACCGCAGGGCGCAGGTCGACGAGGTCGTGAGGATCCTCGAGGACCGGGTGGCTGCGCACGACCGGGCCATCGCCCACCTGCGGGGGGAGGAGCCACCTCCCCCGCCCCCCGCCCCCCGCCCCGCCACCAAACCCGCCCCCGCCCCTGCGAGCGCCACGCACGCCGACCCGGATGCCGCGCACCCGGCATCCGCTGAACCCCCGATGCCCTGGCGCCGGTCCGACCTCGTCGCACCGGCCGCCTACGTCCTCATCGCCGCCTGGCTGCTCTGGGGTCTGATCGCGGACCTGCGCACCGGCCACCTGTCCCAGGGCGTGCAGGACCAGCAGGCCTTCGAGTGGTACTTCGGGGCCACCGCGCACAACCTCGTGACCCTCTCGAACCCCCTGTTCACCGACCTCCAGAACTTTCCCGACGGCGTCAACCTCATGGCCAACGCCTCCGTCCTCGGACTCGGGATCCCGCTGGCCCCGCTGACGCTGCTCGCCGGGCCGTCGGCGACGTTCGTCCTCGTCGAGGTTCTGGGGCTGGCCCTCACGGCATCCGCCTGGTTCTGGCTGTTTCGGCGCCGGCTCGCCGTCCACCCCCTCCTCGCGGCGATCGGTGCAGGATTCGCGGGGTTCGCGCCCGGGATGATCTCGCACGCGAACGGACACCCGAACTTCGTCGCCCAGTTCCTCGTGCCGCTCATCGTCGACCGGGTGATCCGCATCGCCGAGGGCGCCCGTCCGCGCCGGGACGCCGTGGTGCTGGGACTGCTGGCCGCCTGGCAGGTCTTCATCGGGGAGGAGGTGCTGCTCCTCACGGCCGTGGGTCTGGCGATCGCCACGCCCGTGCTCCTCGTGCACCACCGCGATGCCCTGCGCCCGCTCGCACGGGGTCTGGCCATCGGCGCCGCGGTGTGCGTGCCCATCGTCGCGGTTCCGCTCTGGTGGCAGTTCGCCGGCCCACGCAGCTACACCTCCATCTGGCACCCCCCGGGGGGCAACGACCTCGCCCAGCTGTGGGGGCGGGCCACGCGCAGCCTGGGCGCCGATCCGTGGGCCTCCGCGGCGCTGTCGATGAACCGCACGGAGGAGAACTCGTTCTTCGGCATCCCGTTGCTGCTCGCGGCGGTCGCCGTGGTCATCGCGCTGTGGCGACGACCGGTCGTGCAGGCACTCGGTGCGGTCGTGTTCGTCACCTGCTGGCTCTCGCTCGGCGAGGAGGTCGTCGTCAGGGGGACGGCGACCGGCGTCCCCGGCCCGTGGGCGGTGCTCGGCCACGTGCCCCTCCTGGAGAACGTGCTGCCCACACGGTTCGCCCTCATCGCCGTCCCGGCGCTGGGCGCCCTGCTCGCGATCGGGGCCGAGGAGGTGCGGCGCGCTGTCAGCCGGCGCGCCGGGAGCGCTGGTGCCGGCCTGGGCGCGGCCACCGCGGCCGCCGCACTCGTGCTCCTTCCCGTCGTCCCCACCCCGCTCGTCGTCGAGGACCGGGCGCCGATGCCGCAGTTCTTCGTCGACGGCTCCTGGAAGGACTGGGTCGACGAGGGGGGGTCGGTGCTGGCTGCCCCGGCACCGTGGGTGGGTGACACGCGTGCCCTGGAGTGGCAGGCCCGGGCCCGGTGGGGTTTTCCCGTCGTCGCGGGCTACTTCGTCGGGCCGGACACGACTGCGGAGCGCGGCGGCCAGTACGGCGCC
>DATIAB010000105.1:0-2369 GCA_035458265.1 Ornithinibacter sp.
GGGGACGAAGGTGGTGCAGACGTGGTCGCCGTGGGCGAGGGTTGCGAGGCGTTGGACGTGGACGCCGAGCAGACGCGAGAACGCCTCGGTCTCGGCCTCGCAGAACTGCGGGAACTCGGTGGCGACGTGCTGCACCGGGCAGTGCCCCTGGCAGAGCTGGATGCCGGTCAGCGGGCCGTGGCCGGCACCCACGGGCCTCGCGGATGCCGCGAAGCCGTCGGCGTTGAGCGCCTCGACGAGCGCGTCGGCGCGAGCCGACCGGTCCTCGCCCGCCGCGGCGATGCGCTCCGCGTAGCGCTCCTCGAGAGCGGCGGCGCGGTGCTCGGCGAAGGCCGTCACGGCATCCGGGCCGGCGGTGGCGCCGAGGAAGCGCAGTGCCTCCCCCGCGAGGTGGTCGTAGTCGTTCACGAGGGCTCGGTGGCCGTGCTCGGTGAGGACCCACTCCTTGGCGGGACGACCGCGCCGCTTCGGGCCCGTGGCCTCGCGCGCCTCGAGCAGGCCCTCGGCGTGCAGGACCTCGACGTGGCGGCGCAGCGCCGTCTCGGTGAGACCGAGCCGTGCACCCAAGGCCGGGATGCTCACCGGGCCCTCCTGGCTCACGACACGCAGCACCCGGTCGCGCGTGCGCGACTCGATGACCTGCGTCTCGGCATTAACCACACACCCATGTTAGGTAATTACCGGAGCCACGTCCAAGGAAGGTGACCCTAACCTTCACCCTCCGCGCGCTCACCCTCGGCCTGGACGCCGTCGACCTCGACGTCCTCCTCCAGCGGAAGGAAGACGGAGGGCATCCTCGTCCGGGGTGGTGCGACGGAGTCTGCGCCGAGCAGCCGCTCGCGAATCGGCGCGGTGAGCACCCCGAGCGGCGCGGTGAGCACGTACCCGTAGGCCACGACGATGCCCGTCAACCCCGGGGCGAGGAGCAGTCCGACCAGGATGGCGACCCCCGCTGCGGCCGTGGTGAGCCGGGCCGTGCGGTTGCGCGGGGACAGCAGGGTGCGGAACGAGCGGAAACGCACGGTCATGACCATGAGCAGGGCCGGCACGACACTGACGACGAGCGGGAACCAGGCCCGCCACGGCCCGGATCCGGGCCCCCAGTGAGGTGAGTCGAGCGCGAGGATCGTCGCCATGACGACGGCGGCGGCACCCGGTGACGGAAGACCCACGAAGTAGCGCTTGTCGGCAGCCGGGTCGATGGTGACGTTGAACCGCGCCAGCCGGAAGGCCGCACAGGCCAGCCAGAGGAAGGCGACGAGCCACGCGAGGATGGGCCACTCGTCGAGTGCCCACGTGTGCACGAGGATGGCCGGCGCGAGGCCGAAGGAGATCAGGTCGGCCAGAGAGTCGAGCTGGAGGCCGAACGGCGACGTGGCCCCGACCAGTCGCGCCACGTACCCGTCGGCGATGTCGAGCACGATCGACACCGCGATGAGCACCGCCGCGATGGTGAAGTGGCCGCGGAACGCGAGCAGCACCGAGGACAGCCCGCTCACCATGTTCAGGGTCGTGAACATCGACGGCGCGAGCAGCCGGGCTCGCTCGCGCTTGGGCAGCTGCCGCAGCGAGACCACGCGCGCACCGCTCGGAGACACCAGGCGCCACCGGTCGAGGATGCGGCGGCGCCCCCCGGTGGGCGTGCTCACGACGACACCGGAACGGGCCACCGTGCGATGACGGTCTCCCCCGCGACCACCCGGTCACCCGTGACGACGAGCAGGTCGCACTCCGGCGGCACGAACACGTCCATGCGCGAGCCGAACTTCATCAGGCCCACCCGCTGGCCGGTGCTGAGCTCGTCACCGACGGCGACACGAGTCACGACCCGCCGTGCCATGAGACCCACGATCTGGCGGAAGTGGACCCGGCGCACCTGCCCACGGACCTCGCGCTCGACCGTGATGTCGCTGCGCTCGTTGAGGTGGGCGCTCTCGTGGGTGTAGGCGGCGAGCCACTTCCCGGGACGGAGGTCGACCTGGGTGACCCGGCCGCCGTAGGGCGCCCGGTTGATGTGCACGTCCAAGGCCGACAGGAAGATGCTGACCTGCTGCCACTGCCCCTCGGGAGCCACGAGGTCCTGGCCTGCACCGACGTACATGACCTTTCCGTCGGCGGGCGAGAGCACGTCGTCCTCCGGCACCACGGCGTGGTCCGGTGTGCGGTCGGGGTCGCGGAAGAACGCGGCGATGGCGACGGGCAGGACGGCCAGGCCCGCGGCCACCCCCCGCCTGCCCGCGAGGAACGCGACGAGTGACGGGAGTGCGGCGATGGCTGTGGCGGGGGCAGCCTCCCGGTCGATGCGCGTCATGGGCCCCACCCTAGGATGTCGCGACATGGCCACTGCAGTCTCCGTGCGCGATCTGCGC
>DATIAB010000106.1:0-2556 GCA_035458265.1 Ornithinibacter sp.
CTCCCGCCGCGCCGCAGGGCGCCGTGCACGCGGAACGGCGAGCGATGCGCCACGAGATCCACGATCAGGTCGAAGTTGCCGCGCTCGTCGGCCCAGTCCTCAGTGGCGAGGTCGATCGTGCGGTCGGTCCCGATCTCGTGCAGGAAGTCGGCCTTGTCGGCTCTGTCGACCGCCGGCACCTCGGCCCCGGCATGCTCGGCCAGCGCGACGACGAACACACCGCCGGCGCGCCCGAGGTCGGCCAGCCCACCCAGGTATCCGGCCAGTTCGCCGAACAGCTCGTCTCCCACGACGTACTCCGTGACCGCGCGACCGACCGCGGCGACGACGCCTGCGACGTCGGATCCCGGCACCGGGTGCCGCGGTCGGCGCAGCCCGTTGGACCACCGCGCGTACGCCGGACATCCCGCCAGGTTCTCGCGGTCCGAGCCGTTCAAGGAGACCGCACGCACGTGCAGCAGAACCTGGTCGTCAGCAGGGACGGGCTCGGGGAGCACGCCCAGCCGGAGGACGTCCGGATGGCCGTACCTGTCCTGGATGACAGCTTGCATTGGGACTTCTGTCCGCGACCGACGCCGTTGGCTCTCACCCGGCGCTGGGGCGGCGCAGAATCCAGCCAGTGTTCAGGTCACTCGTGGCAAGTAGAGGGATGCGTCACGTTCCTCAGACTGCCCGACGGCACGGGTCCCGGCCTCGTACTTTCGGTCAGGGCGAGAGTGGCCATCGAGCCGATACGCGCACGACGCGATGCCGCGAGGGTTGAGCCCATGATCACAGTCGAGTCCCTGACCCGGAGGTACGCCGGCTTCACCGCCGTCGACAACGTCTCCTTCACCGCCCTGCCCGGCCGCGTGACCGGCTTCCTCGGTCCGAACGGTGCCGGCAAGTCCACCACGATGCGCGTCATGGTGGGTCTGACCGCCCCGACGTCCGGAGTCGCGACCATCGACGGGGTGCGGTTCGCCAACCTCCCCAACCCCGGCCTCGAGGTCGGCGTCCTCCTCGACGCCTCCGCGCAGCACGCCGGCCGCACCGGACGCGAGGTCCTCACCATCGCCTCGGACACCATGGGGCTCCCCCGCACCCGGGTCGAGGAGATGATCGAGCTCGTCAGCCTGACGCCGGACGAGGCCAAGCGCCGCGTGCGCAACTACTCCCTTGGCATGCGTCAACGCCTTGGCATCGCCACCGCGCTGCTCGGCGACCCCAAGGTGCTAATCCTCGACGAGCCCGCCAACGGGCTCGACCCCGCGGGCATCCGCTGGATGCGCGACCTGCTGACGAGCTTCGCCGACCAGGGCGGCACGGTGCTGCTGTCCTCGCACCTGCTGCACGAGATCGAGGTCATCGCCGACGATCTGGTCGTGATCGGCAACGGCAAGATCGTCGCGTCCGGCACCAAGGAGGAGCTCCTCACGGCCGCCGGAACCCTCGCCCGCTCGACGTCACCGCGCGACCTCGCCCACGCCCTCGAGCAGGCCGGGATCCCCAGCACGCTCGCCGGCGACGGCTCGGTCCGCACCGACGCCGACCCGACCCGGGTCGGAGCCGCGGCCCAGATGGCCGGCATCGCCCTCACCGAGCTCCGGTACGCCGAGGGCGCCGGCCTCGAAGACATGTTCCTGTCCCTCACTGCCGACACCCAGCGCGAAGGAGTTGCGGCATGACCGCCACGATCGTCCCTACGACCACCACCACCGAGGCTGCGCCGGTCCGCCGGAGCGCCCCTCCCATCCCGACCACTCGGCTCGTCAAGACCGAACTGCGCAAGATGTTCACCACTCGCTCGGGATTCTGGATGCTCGTCAGCATCGGTGTCCTGTCGGTCATCTCGGCCGGGTCGGTCCTCGTCTTCGCTCCCGACAGCGACGTCACCTACTGGAGCTTCGTGAGGGCGAGCGGGTTCCCGATGTCGGTGATCTTGCCGATGATCGCAATCCTGGCCGTCACGAGTGAGTGGAGCCAGCGCAGTGGTCTCACGACCTTCACGCTGGTGCCGAGCCGCGGACGCGTGATCGGCGCCAAGGCGATCGCGACCCTCCTGGTGGGCGTCGGCTCCGTGGCCGTCGCCTTCGCTGTGGGCGCCCTCGCGAACGTCGCCGGTTCCGCACTCGCCGGTGTCGACACCGTGTGGGACATCTCGTTGGTCATGGCGGCCCAGCTGGTGCTCTTCAACCTGATTGGCATGGCCATCGGCTTCACCCTCGGTGTCGTGCTGCGCAACTCCGCGGCAGCGATCGTGGGCTACTTCGTCGTCTCACTGGTCCTTCCGGGCATCCTCGTCCTGCTGGCCCAGGTGCGCTCGTGGTTCGAGGGCTTGCAGCCGTGGATCGACTGGAACGAGACGCAGGTGGCGCTCCTCGAGGGCGCCATGGACAGCGGTGAGGAGTGGGCGATGCTCGGCTCGACCACGATGATCTGGATCGTCGTTCCCCTCGTGGTCGGGCTGCTCTACCTGCGCCGCTCCGAGGTCAAGTAGCCACCCACGGGCGGCAGTGCCCGGAACTCATCGTGCGTTCCGGTTGCGGGTCTGCTGCACAATTCGGTGTCAGGTTG
>DATIAB010000107.1:0-3722 GCA_035458265.1 Ornithinibacter sp.
TGGTGGTGAGCGGCAGGTCCACGATGGCGACGGTCGGGGCGATCGTGTCCGCAGCGTACGTGAACGTCAGGGTCGCCGGTGTCGGGTCGATGTTGCCCTCGGCGTCGATCGCCCGCACGTGGACGGTGTGCTCACCGGGCGTCAGGGGCTCGGGCAGGTCGGCGTTGGGGATCGTCCACGGGCTCGTGCACTCGGTGAAGGCGGCGTCGGCCGGGTCGTCGAGGCTGCACTCGAAGGTCAGCCCCTGGGGTGAGGTGACGTTGTCGGTGCCCGCGAACTCGACGGTCGCCGAACCCGTCGGGTCCTCAGCGCCACCCGTGATCTGGGTGTCGGGCGCGACGGTGTCCAGGCCGGAGATGATCGTCCAGTCGTAGACCGTGGCCTCGATCTGCTCGGCGCCCTCGGGGTCGACCGCGTAGACCTGGAACAGCCGGTCGCCCATGGCCAGCCCGGTGTACGTGACGGGCGAGGTGCACGCCGTGAAGGCAAGCCCGTCGATCGAGCAGCGGAACGTGGCGTCGGCGACGTTGGCCTCGAAGGTGAAGGTCGCCGTCGTGTCGATCGTCTCCCCACCGGTGGCGGGGTCGGTGCCCTCGCCGGGCACGAAGGCGGGGCCGCTGGTGACGGTCGCCAGGATGCCGGTGATGGTCCACGTGTACGTGGCCGGGGTCGGGTCGGTGTTGCCCTCGGGGTCGGTGGCGCGCACCCGGAAGGTGTGCGAGCCGACCTCGGTCTCCTCGAAGGAGTACTCGACGGCGAACGCGCACGTGGTGAACGCGGCGCCGTCGAGCGAGCACTCGTACGTGACGTCCGGCTCGTTCGAGGAGAACGTGAAGTACACGTCGAGCAGCGGGGAGGGCGACGGCGGTGCGAGGTCGATGAACGTGTCCGGGGCCTGGCCGGTCGGCAGGGCCACGTACGTCCAGGTGTGGGTCGCCGGCGTCGGGTCGACCGCGCCCGTCTCGTCCATCGCACGCACCTCGAAGGTGTGCTCACCCGGGTCGAGGTCGGTCAGCTGCCACGGGTTGTCGCAGTCGACGAAGTCGAGCTCGTCGGTGCTGTCGAGGCGGCACTGGAAGCCCAGGGCCGACGTTGGTGTGGTGTTGTCGCTGCCGGTGAAGGTGAACAGGGCGTTGGCGCTGTTCGACGGGTCGGTCGGACGGTCGACGATGGTCGTGTCAGGGGCACCCGGTGAGGCGGTGACGGTGCACACGACCACGAGGCACTGGGCCGGCTCGGCGTTGCCCGAGGCCTGGTTCCCGCCGCCGTCGACCGTGCCCTGGACGGCGAAGATGCCCCAGCCGTCGTTGAGGGTCACGACGTTGCCGGTCACGGTGTGGCCGGCGTCCGCGACGGCGATCCCGTCACCGCTGTTGCCGGTGGCGACGTTGCCCGTCACGAGGTTGCCCTCGCCGGCCTGGGCCGCCCCGGCCACCTCGATGCCGGAGCCGGAGCTGCCGCTCACGGTGTTGAGGCGGACGACGTTGTCGAAGGACTCGCCCTCGAGCGAGATCCCCGTGCCGGAGGTGCCGGCGACGGTGTTGCGCTCGATGGTGTTGCCGCTGGACAGCGTGAGGCAGATGCCGCCCGCGTTGAACCGCACGTCGTTGCTGGCCACGAGGGTGTCGGTGGCGCCCTCGAGGGCGATCCCGCAGCCGCCGGACGTGGTGACGACGTTGGCGAGCAGGTCGTTTCCACCGGATGCCGTGACGGCGATGCCGTCGGACCCGCTGTCGGCGACGTCGTTGCCCCGCACCAGGTTGTCGTCGGACGCGAGGTCGAGGGAGATGCCCGGGCCGCTGCTCGACGTCAGCGTGTTCCCGGTGACCGTGTTGCCGCTCGAGCCGACGAGCGCGATGCCCGACTGGCTGGCTCCGGTCACCGACGTGCGGGTCACGGTGGATGCCGTGGCGCCGTCGAGCAGGACGCCGTCACCGAGGATCCCGGATAGCGTCGCGTCGCGAACAGTGGCACCGCTGGTCCCACCGGAGATCTCGATGCCGGTCGGGCTGGCGGTGACGTCGGTGTGGCGCACGACAGTGCCGGGGGCGCCGCCGCGGACGGCGACACCGGTCACCTGGTTGTCGACGAGGGTCATCGCGTCGACGATGCCGTAGCCCCCGGCGAACAGGATGCCGTCGTCGAACTGGGTCACGGTGCCGCCGGTGACCGCCACCGCGTCGAACCCGGTGTTCCGCACACCCGTGCCGAGGCCGATGCCGTCGATCGTGTGGCCGTCGAGGTCGATGGTGATGGCGTCCGCCCCGATGACCAGGCCGTCGCCGGAGCAGTCGGTGAGGTCGTTGGTCAGCCGCACACTGGACGTGATCGTCTGGCCGCACGAGACGTTCGTGGGGGTCG
The DNA here is from genome assembly GCA_035458265.1 of Ornithinibacter sp. Lineage (GTDB taxonomy): Bacteria > Actinomycetota > Actinomycetes > Actinomycetales > Dermatophilaceae > Fodinibacter. The sequence goes on from DATIAB010000107.1 coordinate 2,362, forward strand.
GGGCCGCGGTGACGACCCACGTCCACGTCGCCGGGGTCGGGTCGGTGAGGCCGTCGACATCGGTGGCGACGACCTCGAACTCGTGGGTGCCGACGGCGAGACCGGAGAAGGTCACGGGGCTGGTGCACGCGGCATCCGAGCCGTCGATCGAGCACGTGTAGGTCACGCCCTCCTCGTCGCTGTCGAGCGTGAAGGTCGCCTGGGTGCTGACCGTCGTCGCGTCCGGACCGGTGAGGATCGTCGTCTCCGGCGCCTGGTCGGGTGCCGGTGGCTGGATGGTCCAGCGGTGTTCCGCCGGGGTCTGGTCGACGTTGCCCGACCAGTCGATGGCACGGACCTCGAAGACGTGTTCACCGAGTGATAGCCCGGTGAGGGACACCGGCGAGGTGCACGGCTGGAACGCGCCCGCGTCGGCGGAGTCGAGCCGGCACTCCAACGTCACCGGGGTCGCGTTGTCACTGCCCGTGAACGTGATCGTCGCCGTGGTGCGGGTGGTCGGGTCGTCCGGCCCGTCGATGACGGAGGTGTCCGGCGCCACGGTGTCGGAGGGGATGCCGACGCCGCCGTCGCAGGAGATGTTGTAGCACTGGATGACCAGCCCGGTCTCCGGGTCGATGCCGCCGCCCTCGTTGCCGGAGGCCCGGTTCCCACCGCCGTCGAGGTTCATCCCCGAGACGGTGGCCAGTGCCGAGTAGATGCCGTAGCCGCCGTTGTGGTTCGCGGAGTTGCGGGCGATCATGTGCCCGACCGCCGTGACCTCGATGCCGTCGGTGGCGTTGTCGTTCGTGGTGTTGCCGTCGATGAGGTTGCCCTCTCCCGCCGGCGCGGCCGCGCCGACCGCGATGCCCGCACCGTCGTTGGCGCTGGCCTGGTTGCCGATGAAGACGTTGCGCAGCGAGCCGTCACCGACCTCGATGCCGTTGCCGGCGGTCTCGCTGGCGAGGTTGGCCTCGATGCGGTTGCCGGACGATCCGCCGAGTTCGATGCCACCGGCGTTGAAGCGCAGGTCGTTGTCCATGACCAGCGCGCCGTCGGCGGTGTCGAGGACGACACCGGAGTCGGACATGTTGTGGATGGTGTTGTCCACGATCCTCGCCCCGTCTGACAGCGCGACCTCCACGCCGCCCTCACTGTCGGTGAGGGTGTTGTCCTCGATGACGGTCTGGTGGGACCCCTCGGAGACGATGATCGCGGTGTCGGCTGCCTGGGTGATGGAGTTGCGCAGCAGTCGGTTGCCCACCGAGCCGACGATCTCGACACCGGCGTCGCTGGACCCGCCGAAGGCGTTGTCCTCGATGGTGTTGTCGCCGGAGGCCATGACGTGCAGGCCCTGGCCGGTGTTGCCCGTCACGGTGTTGTGG
>DATIAB010000108.1:0-11344 GCA_035458265.1 Ornithinibacter sp.
CGGGTCGTGGCCGGCGATGACCTCGTGCAACAGCGCTGCGTCGAGGACGGTGCGGGTGCACGGCCCGGCCTGGTCGAGGGAGGAAGCGAGCGCCACGAGGCCGTAGCGGGAGACCCCGCCGTACGTCGGCTTGGTGCCGACCGTGCCGGTGACGGCCGCCGGCTGGCGGATCGATCCGCCCGTGTCGGTGCCGATGGCCAGAGGAGCCTGGAAGGACGCGACGACCGAGGCCGAGCCACCCCCAGAGCCACCGGGGATGCGCTCGAGGTCCCACGGGTTGTGGCTCGGCCCGTAGGCGCTGTGCTCGGTCGACGAGCCCATCGCGAACTCGTCCATGTTCGTCTTGCCGAGGATCGGCATCCCGGCCTCACGCAGGCGGGTCACGAGCGTCGCGTCGTACGGCGGCACCCACCCCTGCAGGATCTTCGACCCGCATGTCGTGGGCAGGCCGCGGGTCGTCATGACGTCCTTGACCGCGATCGGCACCCCGGCCATGGCGTGCAGCGACTCACCGGCGGCCCTGCGCCGGTCGACCGCGTCGGCCTGCGCCAGGGCCCCCTCGGCGTCGACGTGGAGGTAGGAGTGCACCACCGCGTCGACGGCGGCCGTGCGGTCGAGGTGCGCCTGGGTCACCTCACGGGCCGACACGCTCCCCTGCGTCAGAAGGTCGGCGAGGTCGGCAGCGGTGGACCGGGTCAGGTCGGTGGTCACGTCGTGGTTCCTCTGGGTGCGGGGCGCGGTGGTGAACTGCGAGCGGATGCCGTGCGGCCGGCATCCGGTGGAGTGGCGATCAGGTGGGGCGCTGGGCTCGGGGTGCGGATCGCTCCTGGACCGGAGTCACTCCACGTCCAGGATCCGCGGCACGGCGAAGCGCTGCTGCTCGGACTCGGGCGCCCCGGACAGGGCGTCCTGCGGGCTGAGCGACGGGCGGACGACGTCGGGGCGCGTGACGTTGACGATCGGCATCGGGTGGCTCATCGGCTCGACGTCGGCAATGGGCGCCTGCTGCACGGTGGCCACCGCCTCGAGGATGACGCCCAGCTCGCCGACCATGCGGTCGAGCTCGGCGTCGGAGAGGTCGATGCGGGCGAGACCGGCGAGGTGCGCCACGTCGTCACGGGTGAGTTCGGACATGCTGGCCAGTCTATGGGCCAGCTCGGCCCCTGAGAGACTGGGCCGGTGCTCACGGACACCGCCTCGACGCAGCTCGTGCTCGACCTCGTCGGGGTGTTCGTGTTCGCCCTCACCGGCGCGATCGTCGGGGTGCGGCGCGGCCTCGACGTCTTCGGGGTGCTCGTGCTGGCGTGGATCGCCGGCCTCGGCGGCGGCATCATCCGCGACCTGTTCCTCGGCATCACCCCGCCGGTCGGGGTCAGCGACTGGCGGCTGCTCGCCGCGGCCGTCATCGCCGGGGTCGCCGTCTTCCTCTTCCACGGCACCTGGCAGCAGGTGGCCGCGCGCCACCCCGACACGCGGTGGCAGCGGGTCTCGTTCACGGTGCGCATGCTCGACGCGGCCGGCCTGGCGGTCTTCGCCGTGAGCGGCGCTCTCGTGGCGCTCGACGCCCAGGCCGGGGCCCTCGCGGCCACGCTCATCGGCGGGATCACCGGCATCGGCGGCGGCCTGCTGCGCGACATCCTCACGGGCCAGGTGCCCGAGGTGCTGCGCCGTGAGCTGTATGCCGTACCGGCCCTCGCCGGGGCGTGCCTCGTCGTCATCCTCCACGAGGTGGGTGCCCTCACGACCCTCACGGCGTGGGCGGCGGTCGCGTTCGTGTTCGTGACCCGGGTGGTCGCGGTCGTGCTCGACCTCAACGCACCGCGGCCGTTGCGCAGCGGGGACTGAGGGCTCAGGTATCAGGGGGTGGGCCACCGCCTCCTCCCCCGTGAGCGGCCAGACGGACTGGGGATCGGCCCGCGACGCTCCAAGGAGAACCACCATGCCCACCAAGGACCGCAAGCCTGTCCGCCTGCCCGACGCCGTCCACGCCCACCTCGCCGACGTGCTCGGCGAGGAGCCCCAGCTCACCGGAGCCACCGAGGGGCACCTTCCCGGCGGGGAGCGCCTCGTGGCGTACCACGCCGTCTCGGCGAAGCATCCGAACGTCGTCGCGGCGGTCGTCGCCGCAGCGGACGGGACGCTCACCCCGCGAGCCGCGTTCACGGCATCCCTGGGTCACGACCCGTTCATCCCCCACTTCGACCTGCCGGTGATCGGCACCGTGCCCACGAGGCGCGAACCCGTGACCATCACCCCGCGGCGCAACGACTGGCGTCTGGACCAGTGCGACCGGCGCACCGAGACGATCACGGTCACCGTGCCACCGACGGGGACCGCGCCCAAGGCCGACGTCTACCTCCTGGCGGACACGACGGGGAGCATGGCGCCGGTCATCGACGCCGTGAAGGCCGGGGCAGGAGCGATCCTGAACGACCCGGAGCTGGCCGCATTCGATGTCGCGTGGGGGGTGGGCAACTACCGCGACTTCACGATCCCGGTGCCGAACTCCTATGCCTTCCAGCACCAGCTCGCCCCGACGACGAGCACGGTCGCGGCAGGGGGTGCCATCGCGACGTGGACCGCCGACGAGGGTGGGGACATCCCGGAGGGCCAGCTCTACGCCCTGCAGGAGCTCGCGACGAACGCGGGCATCGGCTGGCGCACCGACAGCAAGCGGATCGTCGTGTGGTTCGGCGACGCGCCCGGCCACGACCCCATCTGCACCGACCTCACCGGGCTGCCCAGCGCGATCACCGAGGCCACCGCCACCGCGGCGCTGACGGGCGCAGACATCACCGTCGTCGCCGTGAGCACGACCACCGGCGTCGCCGACGCCCTCGACGGTGACCCGGATGCCGGCTCCTCCGACTACCCGACCTGCCCCGCCGCCGGCACCGCCGGTCAGGCGACCCGGATCACCGCGGCCACCGACGGCGAGCACCGCACCGGTGTCGACCCCGCCCAGATCGTCACCACGCTCAGCGAGCTCATCGCGGCCGCGGTGCAGTCGACGGGGAACGTGCACCTCGAGCCGACCGGCGACACCGCACAGTTCGTCGAGTCGATCACCCCCGCGGGTGGCTACGGCCCTCTCGCCGGCGACGAGACCCACACCCTGACCTTCGAGGTCGTGTGGGTGGGCACCAAGGCGTGCGCCGAGCGCGACCAGGAGTTCACCGGAACCATCGACGTCGTCGCCGACGGGGTGGTCGTGGCGAGCAAGCGGGTACGGGTCGTCGTGCCGAAGTGTCGCTACCACTACGTCGTCGAGGTGGTCTGCGGGGTGCGCCCGCCGACCGAGCGCCGCGACGACGGCCACCCCGACGACGACAAGGACGGCCCGTGTGCCGTCGTCCCCGGGCGCTACGCGACGGCCGTTCTCATCAGCAACCCGTCGACGTGCGCGGCGGTCATCGAGAAGCGCTTCGCGCCGCTCGTCGTCGACGGGAAGACGATCGGCCGCGAGCCGGACGTGCAGCCCGCCAGGCCGTTCGCCAAGCTCGAGCTGCCGGCGAACCACGCGACGATGGACGACTGCTGCGCCCTGCACGAGGCCGTCGACCACGGACCCGGCCTGCTGATCGGGGTGCTCGACATCGTGTCCGACCGGCCGCTCGAGGTCCGCGCCGTGCACACCGCGGACGGTGGCCCGAAGTCGACCGGCGCACCGTCGATCACCACCCGGGCCGTCGACCCACGGCGTGCTCCCTGAGTGACGCCGCCGCGTGGCACCCGGTGTCGCCTGAACGGCGCACCGGGCGTCCACGCCCCAGGACACGACCCGGCTGGCCACGCCGATCCAGGCCAGCCGGGTCGTTCCGGCCCCGGCGTCAGCCGGGGTCCGGGCTACCGGTCTCGAGCAGGCGGCGGAAGCCGGCCTCGTCGAGGATCGTGAGCCCGAGCTCGCGGGCCCTGTCCTCCTTGGAGCCGGCGTTCTCGCCGACGACCACGTAGTCGGTCTTCTTCGACACCGAACCGGAGGCCTTGCCTCCCCGGGCGAGGATGGCCTCCTTCGTCTCGTCGCGCGAGAACCCCTCGAGCGACCCGGTGACGACGATGGTGAGGCCCGCCAGGGTCTGCTCCATCGACTCGTCGCGCTCGTCGACCATGCGCACGCCGTCGGCCGCCCAGCGGTCGACGATCGCGAGGTGCCACTCGTTGCCGGGCCGGTCGAACCAGTCGCGCACCGACTCCGCGATCACCGGTCCGACGCCCTCGACGGCGGCGAGCTCCTCGAGCGAGGCGTTGCGGACGGCATCCATCGACCCGAGGTGCGCGGCCAACGCACGCGCGGCGGTGGGCCCCACGTGGCGGATGGACAACGCGACGAGCACGCGCCACAGCGGCTGCTTCTTGGCCGACTCGAGGTTGGCCACGAGCTTGTGGCCGTTGGCCGAGAGGACGCGACCGTCGACGACCTCGTCCGGCGGGTCGGTCCTCTTGGCGACCCGGGTGTAGAGCGGCACGCGGGCGACGTCCTCGCGCGTCAACGAGAACAGCCGCCCTTCCGTCGGCTCGCCGCGGTCGGGGTCGGCGGGGTCAGGGTCTTTGAGCACCCCGGACTCGAGCAACGCGATCGAGCCCTCCCAGCCCAGCGCCTCGATGTCGAAGGCCCCACGCGAGGCGAGCGCGAAGAGCCGCTCGCGCAGCTGGCTCGGGCACGAGCGGGAGTTGGGGCAGCGGATGTCCTTGTCGCCCTCCTTCTCGGGTGCGAGCTCGGTGCCGCACGACGGGCAGTGGGTCGGCATGACGAACTCGCGCTCGGTGCCGTCGCGCAGGTCGACGACCGGCCCGAGGATCTCGGGGATGACGTCGCCCGCCTTGCGCAGCACGACGGTGTCGCCGATGAGCACGCCCTTGCGTCGCACCTCGTCGGCGTTGTGCAGGGTGGCCTGGGTGACGGTCGACCCGGCCACGACGACCGCCTGCATGACCCCGTAGGGGGTGACCCGACCGGTGCGCCCGACGTTGACCTGGATGTCGAGCAGCCGGGTGTTGACCTCCTCGGGTGGGTACTTGTACGCGATCGCCCAGCGGGGCGCCCGCGAGGTCGACCCGAGCTGGCGCTGCACCGAGACCTCGTCGACCTTGACGACGACCCCGTCGATGTCGTGGGCGTTGTCGTGCCGGTGCTCACCCGTGTACACGATGAAGGCGAGGACGTCGTCGACCGAGTCGAGCACCCGCAGCTGGTCGGAGACGGGCAGCCCCCACCCACGCATGCGGGCGTAGGCCTCGCTCTGCCGGGTCAGCTCGAGGCCACGGTGCGCGCCGATGCCGTGCACCAGCATGCGCAGGTCGCGGCTCGCCGTGACCCGCGGGTCCTTCTGCCGCAGCGAGCCGGCGGCGGTGTTGCGGGGGTTGGCGAACGGCGCCCTGCCTGCGGCCACGAGGCTGGCGTTGAGGTCGGCGAACGCCGCGAGTGGGAAGTAGACCTCACCGCGGATCTCGACGAGCTCGGGCACGTCGTCGCCGAGCAGGCGCTCGGGGACCCCGGCGATCGTGCGGACGTTCAGGGTGACGTCCTCGCCGGTGCGTCCGTCACCGCGGGTGAGCGCCCGGGTGAGCCGGCCGCCCTCGTACAGGAGGTTGACCGCGAGCCCGTCGATCTTCAGCTCGCAGAGGAAGTGGTGGGCCGCGCCGCCCGCGTCGCGCTCGACCCGGGCCGCCCAGGCCCGAAGCTCGTCGGCGTCGAAGGCGTTGTCGAGGCTGAGCATGCGCTCGAGGTGGTCGACCGCCTGGAAGTCGGTGGAGAAGACCGCGCCCCCGACCTGCTGGGTCGGGCTGTCCGGGGTGCGCAGTGCGGGGTGTTCGTCCTCGAGCGCGCTCAGCCGGCGGATGAGGGCGTCGTACTCGCCGTCACTGATCGTCGGGGCGTCCTTGACGTGGTACGCGAACTGGTGTGCCCGGACCTGCTCGGCGAGGGTCACCCACTCGTGCCGGATCTCGTCCGGCACGTCCCCCTCGGGCAGGGCTGCGGCAGGGTCGGTCGGCGTCTGGCTCACCCGCTCATCCTGCCGCAGGACACCGACAGTCAGGCTGGACCCCCACGACGTGACCCCGCGCCGCCGACCATCGCCATGATCCGGTCGGCGATCTCGCGGCTGGCCGCCCGGCCCTCGGGGGTCGGCAGCAGGGGGTAGTCGTGGATGGCGCCGTCCTCGACGTGCAGGACGAAGGGGGCCCCGACCGGCATCCGCCGCTCGAGCTCGCGACAGTCGGGCAGCGTGATGTCCCGGGTGCCGACCCAGACCTCGACCGAGGGCAGGTCGGTGAGGTCGCCGAACAGCGGGCTGACGCGCGGGTCGTCGAGCGGGAGGGCGCCCGCCCACGCCTGCGCGATCGGGTGCAGGCCCGCCCGGGTGAGCCAGGGGTCGGTGCGCTCGACGGCATCCACGGCGGGGTTGGTCATCGTGAGGTCGACCCAGGGCGCGACGAGGAGGAGCCCCGCAACGCGCGCACGAACACGCGGCACGGCCTGTTGAGCCGCGACCAGGGCGAGACCACCACCGGCCGAGTCGCCGACCAGAACGCACGGGCGGCCCTGCGCGACGAGGGTGTCCACGACCTCGGCAACCAGGTCGACGGCCTCGGATGCCGTGTGGTGCGGCGCCAGGCCGTAGATCGGGACGTGGACCTCCGCCCCCGACTGCTCGGCCAGCGCCGCAGCGAACGCCCACTGCTGCTCGACGATCTCGTTCGTGTACGCGCCACCGTGGAGGTAGACCACCACCCCCTCGGATGCCGGCTCACCTCGCCGGCGCACCACGTGGACGTCGCGGCCCTGCACCGCGTGGGTGGTGACCTCGCACGAAGCCACCACCGTCGGCGGCGGCTGCGAAGGACCCTTGACGGAGTGCAGGAAGGCGATGCCGGCCTCCCGCGTGGCGTAGCGCTTCTTGCGCGTCAAGCGCACGTACACCGCCACGGCACGCATCTGCCAGCTCGCCACGGCCTCACCCTAGCCGCGTGCGACGATGGGGCAGCCGCCAGTGACGCCGGACCAAGGAGCCCCGATGACCAACCTCGCGACCAACCTCACGAGCACAGCAGCGACACATCCCGAGCAGGACGCGCTGCGGATCAACGGCCAGGGCGTGACCTACGCGCAGCTGCACGCCATGGCCGCCGCGGTCGCGGGGACGTTGCGCGCCAACGGGGTCGAGCCCGGCGACCGGGTCGCGGTCATCCTCCCGAACGTGCCGGCGTTTCCCGTCGTCTACTGGGGCGTCCTGCTCGCGGGCGGCACCGTCGTGCCGATGAACCCGCTGCTCAAGGCCGGCGAGATCGACTACTTCTTCACCGACTCCGGCGCCAAGCTCGCCTTCGTGTGGCCGGACTTCGTGCCCGAGGCCACGAAGGGGGCGCAGAACAGCGGCACGCGGATCGTCGAGTGCGGCCCGCTGGGGCCGGTCGCCGGTTCCTTCGAGGGCGGCGACCCCATCGCCGCCCCGCACGAGCGCGCCGAGGACGACACCGCGATCATCCTCTACACGTCCGGCACGACCGGCCGTCCCAAGGGTGCCGAGCTCACGCACTCCAACATCCACCTCAACGCGATGCGCTCGGCGCAGGTCATCCAGCAGATGACGACCGAGGACGTCGTCATGGGTTGCCTGCCGCTCTTCCACGTCTTCGGCCTCGTCGTCGGCCTGAACGCCGCGACCATCGCCGGCGCCTCGCTCGCCCTCATCCCGCGCTTCGACCCCGCGGCGGCCATCGAGGTCATCGAGAAGGAGCGGGTGACGATCATGCAGGGCGTGCCGACGATGTACGCCGCGATCCTCAACCACCCGGCATCCGACGGCATGGACGCCTCGTCGCTGCGCACGTGCGCGTCCGGCGGCTCGGCGATGCCGCTGGAGGTGATGCGCTCGTTCGAGGAGAAGTTCGGCTGCATGATCCTCGAGGGCTACGGCCTGTCCGAGACCTCACCGGTCGCGTCGTTCAACATGCCGACCATGGAGCGCAAGCCGGGCACCATCGGCGTGGCCATCCCCGGCTGCGAGATGAGGTGCGTCGACCTCGACGGCAACGAGGTGGCCGTCGGCGAGGTCGGCGAGATCGCCATCCGGGGCGACAACGTCATGAAGGGTTACTGGAACAAGCCGGAGGCCACCGCCGAGGCCATCCCCGACGGCTGGTTCCGCACCGGCGACCTCGCGACCATGGATGACGAGGGCTACTTCACGATCGTCGACCGCAAGAAGGACATGATCCTGCGCGGCGGCATGAACGTGTACCCGCGCGAGGTCGAGGAGTGCATCTACGAGCACCCCGACGTCCTCGAGGTCGCCGTCGTCGGCGTGCCCGACGAGCTCTACGGCGAGCAGGTCGGCGCCGCGGTCGCGCTGCGCGAGGGCTCGACCGCGACCCCGCAGGACATCATCGACTTCGCCAAGGAGCGCATCGCGGCCTACAAGTACCCGCGCACGGTGTGGGTCGTCCCCGAGCTGCCCAAGGGCCCGACCGGCAAGATCCTGCGCCGCGAGGTGCGGGCGCCCGCCGAGTGAGGCGCCTCACCTGGCCGTCGTGGGCACCTCGACCACGTCGGATGCCGTGGCCTGCGTCGGCGGTCGGGTCGCCGGACGCTGGTTGATGACGAAGGCCGCGCCGAGCACGATCACGAAGCCGACGAGCTGCCAGGGGCCGAGGTGCTCTCCGAGCACGAGCACCCCGAGCAGCACGGACACGACGGGGATGAGGTAGGTGATCGTCGAGCCGATCACCGGCCCGGCGCCGCGCACGACGTCGAACTGGAGCATGTAGGCGAACCCGGTCCCGACGACACCGAGCACGAGCACGCAGAGCAGCGGCAGCCACGGCCAGGCACCGGCGGTGTCGTAGGCCCAGATCGCGGCGAGCCCCTCCGGCTGCAGCAGCGCCCAGCCGACGACGAAGGGCACGATGAGCACGAGGGCGGTGAGCAGTGTCGCCGTCGGCTGGGAGAGCCCCCCGAGGTCGACGCCACTGAGGAAGCGGCGGTTGTACGTCCAGCCGACGCCATAGCTCGCGCCGCCGATGAGCGCCATGGAGAACCCGAGCAGGTCGGGGCGGTCGGTGGCCGTCCACGGCTGCATGATCGTGATGACTCCGAGGAAGCCGACCCCCACGGCCACGAGGCGGCGGCCGGTGGCCCGCTCTCCGGGCAGGATCGCCATGGTGGCGAGCACCGTGGCGATCGGTGTGGCCGCGTTGCCGATGCCGGCCAGGGCCGAGCTGATGCGCGTCTCGGACATGGCGAAGAGCGTGAACGGCAGGGCACCGAGGAAGAACCCGCAGACGAACAGGTGGCCCCACACCCGAGCACCGGTGGGCAACCGCCCCCCACCGCCCAGCAGGAGGGCGAGCAGCACCACGGCCCCGGACAGGATCCGCAGCGCGGAGATCTGCACGGCCGACATCGCCTCGAGGCCGACCTTCATGAGCAGGAAGCTCGACCCCCAGATGAGGACCAGCGCCAGGTACTTGGCCTGCCACGGGACACGCGGTTGAACCTTCATGTAGGGACCTCCTCGCCGAGACGGCGCGCGGTGTCGAGCGCCGTGCGCATAACGCGCTGGGCCCCCTGCGGTGTGAGCCCGGCGAGCCCGCAGGCCGGGGAGACGACGAGGCCGGTGAGCGCCGTGGCCGCCAGGCCGGCGCGCTCGAAGCCCTCGAGGACGAGCGCCCGCGCCCCCTGGTCGGTTCCTGTCCCGTCGGTGGGCAGGCACCCGGCGTACAGCCCGGTGCCGGCCTCGAGCGTGGCGGCGATCGACTCCCATCGCGCCGGGGTCGCCGCGGTGACGTCGATGGCCAGGGCCCCGGCGCCGGTGGCGCGCAGCAGCGGAAGCGGTGCGGCCGGGTGGCAGCAGTGCACGACGGTGTCGCCGGTGTGGGCGGCGAGCACTCCCTCCAGGCCGCGCATGACGTCGTGCGGGTCGATGGCCCGCACCCGCCCGTACCCCGACGACGTGGGGAGCGACCCCTCGAGCACGGCCGGCAGGGACGGCTCGTCGACCTGGAGCACGACGTCGGCGCCCGGCACGAGGCGCCGCACGTCCGCGACGTAGCCCTGGATGCCGTCAGCGAGCGAGGCGGTCAGCTCACCGACGGCGCCGCGGTCGGAGACCACCCGCTCGCCACGGTTGAGCCGCAGAGAGGCGGCGAGGGTCCAGGGGCCTGCGACCTGGACCTTCAGCGGGCCGACGTAGCCGTCGTACGCCTCGGCGAGCTCGTCGAGGTCCTCGCGGTGAAGGGATGCCGTGCGGCCGGCATCGCGCCCCGGCCGGTCGACGAGTCGCCACCCGCTCGGCTGGAGGTCGACGGGCAGGTCGACGAGCAGGCCGGCGGCCCGGCCGATGATGTCCGCTCCCGGCCCACGCGCCGGTGTCTCGGGCAGGTGCGGCAGCCCCTCGCCGTCACCCGCCTGCAGCAGGTCGCGCACCGCGCGCACGGCCTCGCGCACCGAGGTGCCCGGCCAGGAGCCGATGCCGGTGGCGCGCACGGGGGAAGCCGTCTCGCGTGTGCGCGCTGGGTCGCGGTCGCTCGGCGTGCTCATCGGCCCACCCGTTCGGCGAACGCCGTGACGGATGCCGGCACGGGGGTTGCCGCCTCGACGGACCACGGTGCCGGCTCGGGCTCGCCGGCGACGACCCGCAGCGGGACGACACCCGACCAGGCGTCGGTCGGCTCGTCGGGTGCGGACGCGCCGCCCGAGCGCACCTTGAGCACCCAGCGGCCGTCGGTGATGGGCAGCGACATCGCGAGCGTGGCCGCGACCTCCTTGGTGGTCATCGGCCGCACCTCACCGGTGCGCCCGGGGATCAGGCGCTCGGAGATGCGCTCGAGCGAGCTGGTGCGGTCGTCGCCGGTGAGCGGCGTCAGCTCGCCCTGGATGACGGCGGAACGGTAGTTGGCCGAGGAGTCGAAGGTCGTGTGCGCGACGACGAGGCCGTCGACCACGGTGACGCACAGGGCCGCCGGCGCCCCGGCCGCGACGTGCCGCAACGCCCCCGCGCCTGTGGAGCCGTGCAGGAGCACCCGGTCGCCGTCACGGGCGAAGAGCATGGGCACGACCCACGGCCGGCCGTCGACGACCGTCGAGAGCGTGCCGGTGAGTACCTCGTCGAGCAGGGCGTCGAGCTCGGCGCGTTCGGTGCGGGCCCGCTCGCTGAGGCGGCGAAGCCGCTCCGGCGGGGCGGCGGCATCCACTCTCGCCCGCCCTGCGTACCCCGGGCCCGGGCACTGCCCCGCCGAGACGACACGGGTCGACGACGAGGGGTGGCGCTCGAGCGCATCGCCGACGCGGGTCGGGCGGGGCATCAGCGTGCCACCACAGTTCGGGCAGGCGCGCTCGAGGTGC
>DATIAB010000109.1:0-21065 GCA_035458265.1 Ornithinibacter sp.
TCGTCGACCTCCTCGGCCAGCACGGAGCGGAAGGCGTGCTGGTAGGACGCGACGATGAGCGGGATGGTGTCGGCGAGGGTGCCGTCGAGGTCGAACAGGACGGTCGGGAAGCGGGGGCGCACCGGGACAGTCTGCCTCTCCCCCCGGCCGTGAGTGCGCAGGTGGTCACGCCGGCGACCACCCCCACACCCGTGGTGAGCCAGCCCTCAGCGCAGGGTCTGGTGCACCGCCGACAGGGCCGAGTCGAGCACCGTGCGCAGCGTCTCGACCGTCAGGTCCTCCAGCCGGCCGGCGACCTCGGCCCGGCGCAGCTCGATGCGCAGGTCGTCGCGGAAGTCCCGCAGCAAAGCGTCCGCCTCGGTGAAGCGCACGTGTGCTGTCGAGCGGCCGCTGTCCTGCGGGGTCGCACGCCGCGGTGCGTCGGCCCGGGCCTGCTGGGCCGCGGCGGCGAGCTCGGCGCGCAGGCCGCTCATCGTGCCGCGCACGTCGGCGCGCACCCGCGCCGCGCGGTCGCGCACGGTGTCGGCGATGCCGTCCTCGAGGGCCGCGAGCTCGCCGCGCCGCTCGTCCAGCTCGCGCAGGCCCGCCTCGGTGAGCTCGTAGGTGCTGCGGCGTTCGGCGTCGGTGCGACGAACGAGCTCGTCCTCCTCGAGCTGGGCCAGCCGGGGGTAGATCGTGCCGGCACTCGGCCGGTAGGTGCCCCCGAAGCGGTCGGACAGGGCGGTGATCACCTCGTACCCGTGCATGGGCCGCTGCTCGAGCAGTGCCAGCAGGTACAGGCGCAGCTGGCCGTGGGCGAAGACGGGAGGCACGTCAGGCCACCCCGGCCGCAGGCCGGCGAAGCAGGGTGACGTGCCCGGAGACGGTGTTCGCGGACACCCGGCTGCTCCCGTCGCCCGTCGTGAGGTCGACCCGGCGCCCGGGCATGCCCCCGGCGCCGTGCTCCTGACCGTCGATGACGAGGCGGCCGCCGAGGGCGTGCGCCGTGACGTGCACCCCCTCGCCCTCCGCCAGGCGCACGGTGACGTCGCCGGAGACCGATGAGGCGTCGATCGACGTCGAACCGCCCGTCACGTCGAGGGACAGCTCCCCGGAGACGGTGTTGGCGTGGACGCGGGTCAGGGCACCCGAGGCGGCCATCTCACCGGAGACCGCGTTGACCGTGAGGTCCCCGTGGTGGTCGCGCACGGCGACCTCACCCGACACGGTGTCAGCGCCCAGCGTGCCGCGCGTGCCGTCGACGACGAGAGAGCCCGAGACCGTCGAGACGGATGCCGCGGCCTCGAGGCCCGCGAGGAGCCCGTCCGCACTGACGGTGCCAACCCGGGTGGGGAGGTCGCGGGGCACGGCGATGCTGAGGTCGGCCCGGTCCTTGTCGCGGAAGTTGCGGAACTTCTCGAGGAAGCCCTCCCATCCCCCGAGCGTGAACGGGTACCCGACGCGCAGCTCCCCCTCGACGAGCGAGACCTCGAGCGGGCGCCCGTCGACCGAGTGCACCTCGATACGCACCCCGGACCGGTCGTGGGTCACGACGTCGACCCGACCCCCGACGAGCTGGATGCGCAGGGCACGTGCCCCGTCGATGTCGATCATCTGCGGGCCCGTGACGGCCCAGGACTCCTCTGACATGACCAGCTCCTTCGCGATATGTCGTGTTGCTCATTCACGATATATCGCGTCGGCCCCGGCGCACAACCCTGCCGAACGCGCGGACTCAGGAGCGGTTCGCCGAGTCAGGGCGTCTACGGCCCGGAGCCGGCGGAGTGCTCCTGAGTCCGCGGGGTCAGACGACGGGCTGGACGCCGAGGCTCTCGAGTAGGTCCAGGATGCGCACGCGGATCTCGTCGCGGATCGGGCGCACGGCATCCACACCCCGACCCGCGGGGTCCTCGAGGGCCCAGTCCTCGTAGCGCTTGCCGGGGAAGATCGGGCAGGTGTCGCCGCAGCCCATGGTGACCACGACGTCGGACTCGCGCACGGCATCCGTCGTGAGGATCTTGGGCACCTCGGCGCTGATGTCGATGCCCTCCTCGAGCATCGCTTCGACGGCCGCAGGGTTGACCGATCCGGCGGGGGCACTGCCGGCCGAGCGCACCTCGACCGCGCCGCCGGACAGGTGGTGCAGCCAGGCCGCCGCCATCTGCGACCGGCCGGCGTTGTGGACGCAGACGAAGAGCACCGACGGGCGGTCGGCGGAGGGCAGGTCGGCGGAGGGCAGGGGCAGTTCAGGCATGGGAGAACCTCTTTCGGAGTGCGAGGGAGACGTAGACGAGACCGACGAGCACCGGCACCTCGATGAGCGGGCCGACGACACCCGCGAGCGCCTGCCCGGACGTGACCCCGAACGTGGCGATCGCGACGGCGATCGCGAGCTCGAAGTTGTTGCCCGCGGCGGTGAACGCAAGCGTCGTCGTGCGCTCGTAGGTCATGCCGAGAGCCTTGCCGAGCGCGAAGCCGCCACCCCACATGAGGGCGAAGTACGCGAGCAGCGGCAGGGCGATGCGGGCGACGTCCCAGGGGTTCTTGGTGATCTGGTCACCCTGGAGGGCGAAGAGGATGACGACGGTGAAGAGCAGTCCGTAGAGCGCCCACGGGCCGATGCGCGGCAGGAACGACTCCTCGTATGCCGTTCGCCCCCAACGCTTCTCGCCGACCCTTCGCGACAGGTAGCCGAGCAGGAGCGGGATGCCGAGGAAGACGAGCACGGACGCGGCGATCTGCCACGGCGAGACGTCGAGGTCCTCCTGCGGCAGGCCGAGCCACCCGGGGAGCACCGAGAGGTAGAACCAGCCGAGCGCCCCGAACATCACGACCTGGAACATCGAGTTCAGCGCCACGAGCACGGCTGCCGCCTCGCGGTCACCGCACGCGAGGTCGTTCCAGATGATCACCATCGCGATGCAGCGGGCCAGCCCGACGATGATCAGCCCGGTGCGGTACTCCGGCAGGTCGGGCAGGAGCAGCCATGCGAGGGTGAACATCAGCGCCGGACCGACCACCCAGTTCAGGACGAGGCTGGCGCCGAGCATGCGCCGGTCGCCGGTGACCGTGTCGAGGCGGTCGTAGCGCACCTTGGCCAGCACCGGGTACATCATGACGAGCAGCCCGAAGGCGATCGGCAGCGAGACCCCGTCGACCTCGACGGCCGACAGGGCACCGCCGAGGCCGGGCACGAGCCGCCCGAGCACGAGGCCCACGGCCATCGCCAGCCCGATCCAGAGCGGCAGGAACCGGTCGAGCGTGGACAGCCGTGGGGCGACGTGGTCGGGCGCGGATGCCGTGCCGGGCGCCTTCGGTGCGACGGTCACGAGCAGCAGGCCTGCGCCTTCGGGGCGTCGGTGAGCGGGAGCACGGCCCTCTCCTCGCGGGGCTGCGACTGCGCCCCGGTGGTGGAGGAGCAGCAGGCGCCGTCCCCGGCGATGCCGACCGGCTGGTCGAAGGCGTCCCGTGGCTGCGCCGGGTCATCGTCCTTGACGGTGTACACCTCCCACGGTGCGCCGGCCGGGTCGTGGACCCAGACCTTGTCCTGGAGGGCGTAGCAACAGGTGGTGTCGTTCTCGTCGAAGGCGGCCAGGCCAGCATCCGAGAAGCGGGTACGCGCCGCGGTGACGTCCTCGGTGGAGGACACCTCGACGCCGAGGTGGTTCAGCGCGCCGACCGTTCCGGTGCCGCGGGCGTCTTCGCTCGTCTCGATGAGGACGAGCTTGAGGGGCGGCTCGGCGATGGCGAAGTTGGCGTAGCCGGGGCGGCGCTTGTGCGGCTCGACGCCGAACATCGCGGTGTAGAACGCGACGCTGGCCTCGAGGTCGCTGACGTTGAGCGCGAGCTGGACGCGGCTGGTGGTGATGGCGGTGGTGGTGTTCACGGTAGACCTCCTGAAATATCGACTATCATCGATGTGTTGCTGACAGTCGATCACAAGACATCGACGTTCGTCAATATTCCAGCCCGAGGAGTTCTGCATGCCGACCACCACCACCGCCCCCCCGGTCATGGCCGCGGCAGCCACCCAGGGCTGCTGCGGCATCGGCGTCGACGGTGGGCTGACCCGCGATGCCGCCGAGACCAGCGCGGCGCTGCTCAAGGCAGTGGCCGACCCCGTGCGCCTGCAGCTGCTGAGCGCCATCCGCGCCACGGCCGACGGCGAGGCGTGCGTCTGCGACCTCACCCCCGTGGTCGGACTGTCCCAGCCCACCGTCTCGCACCACCTGAAGGTGCTCGTCGAGGCCGGCCTGCTCGAGCGCGAGAAGCGTGGCACGTGGGCGTGGTTCCGCCTGGTCCCCGCGCGCCTGGACGACGTGACCGCGATCTTCCGCTGACGGCATCCGGCACGTTGTTCCCCCACTCCTTGCGACCCACCCACCCGAAACGCCCGCAAGTCCGGCCGTCGAGGTGGCTGGATCGCAATCGGTCGGGCACGGGGTCGGGCGAGCTACGGTGGTACCGATGAGTACGACGGATGCCGCGCGCGCCCCGCGCGCCCTCCGCGACCTCGTGCACCCGTCGTGGGCGCTCGCCCTCGCACCCGTCGAGCCCGCCGTCAGGAGCCTCGGCGAGTTCCTGCGCGCGGAGGTGGCGAGCGGTCGCGGCTACCTCCCCGGCGGCCCGCACGTGCTGCGCGCCTTCGAACGACCTCTGGATGCCGTGCGCGTGCTCATCGTCGGACAGGACCCCTACCCGACCCCCGGCCACGCCGTCGGGCTGTCGTTCTCCGTCGCCCCCGACACCCATCCGGTCCCCCGCAGCCTCGCCAACATCTTCACCGAGCTCGAGTCCGACCTCGGCCTGCCCCGCCCGAGCAGCGGCGACCTCACCCCGTGGGCCGACCAGGGCGTCCTGCTGCTCAACCGCGTCCTCACGGTGACCCCGGGCCAGCCCGGCAGCCACCGCGGGCGGGGGTGGGAGGACGTCACCGCCCGGGCCATCAGTGCCCTCGTCGAGCGCGGCGGGCCGCTCGTCGCCATTCTGTGGGGCCGCGACGCCCGAAACCTCGTGCCGCACCTGCCGGGCATCGCCTGCGTCGAGTCGCCCCACCCGAGCCCGCTGTCCGCCCGCAGTGGCTTCTTCGGATCCCGGCCGTTCAGCCGGGCCAACGACCTGCTCGCCCGCCAGGGCGCCGACCCCGTCGACTGGAGACTCCCGTGACCGCAGGCCCCGTCTGGACCCGCTACGTCGCCATCGGCGACTCCTTCACCGAAGGCATGTCAGACCCGGACCCCGCGACCCCCGGCGCCTACGTCGGGTGGGCCGACCGACTGGCCGTGCAGCTGGACGCCGTCGCCGAGGAGGCGCACGTGCCCTTCACCTACGCCAACCTCGCTGTCCGCGGTCGCAAGCTCGACGACGTCGTCGGCGCCCAGCTCGACACCGCCCTGTCCCTGTCGCCCGACCTCGTCTCGATGGTCGGCGGCGGCAACGACCTCCTCCGCCCCAGCGTCGACCTCGACACGCTGGCCAGCCGCATCGAGGATGCCGTGGTGCGTCTTCGTCGGGCCGGCACCGACGTGCTCCTCGCCACCCCGACGGACACCCGTCACGCCGGCCTGTTCAAGGCCCTGCGGCCACGGCACGCCGTGCACTCGGCGAACATCTTCACCATCGCGCAGCGGCACGGCTGCTTCGTGCTCAACCTCTGGGGGATGGCCGCACTGCGCGACTGGCGGATGTGGGGTGACGACCGGATCCACCTCACCTCCGAGGGACACCGCCGGGTGGCACTGGCAGCCCTGACTGCCCTCGGCCACGGCACCGACGTCGCCGACTGGGCGACGCCACTGCCGCCGGCCGACCGCGCTGCCCGGCGCGAGGAGCTGCGCGGCCACGCCGAGTGGGCCCGCGCCCACGCAGCCCCCTGGGTGCAGCGCCGGCTGCGCGGTCAGTCGTCGGGCGATGCGATCACCGCCAAGCGCCCGCAGCTCACCCACGTCCGCGACCCGGAGCGCGAGCCGCAGCACCAGACACTTCCCGACGCCTGACCGTCCCCCCATCGACCAACAGGTCACTCGGGGGACATCCGCCCCGACCCACCAGCCCGTCCCTGCGGTGACCAATAGGTCACTCGGGGGACATCCGCCCCCAACCCCAGCCCGTCCCTGCGGTGGCCTATTGGTCGATTTCTGAACGCGCTCTGGGGGAACCGCTCCGTAGGTGCGGAGGTATTGTCACTTTCATGACGCAGATACGGATCTCTGATGCCGCTGCTCTTCTCGGCGTGTCCGACGACACCGTGCGCCGCATGGTGGACGCCGGGCGCCTGCCGAGCCAGCAGGACGATGCCGGACGCCTCGTCGTCGAGGGATCCGACCTGGCCGCGGTGGCCCAGGAGCTCGCGAAACCCGCTCCGGTCGGGGTCGTGGCCGATGAGTCCGCCCGCAACCGGATGCGCGGCATCGTCACCCGGGTCCTGACGGACACCGTCATGGCGCAGGTCGAGCTGCAGTGCGGCCCGTTCCGTGTCGTGTCGCTCATGTCCCGCGAAGCCGTCGACGACCTCGGGCTCGAGGTGGGCTCCGTGGCCGTCGCGTCGATCAAGTCGACGAACGTCGTCGTCGGCGTCCCGCGGTGAGGCCCGCCCTGGCGAGGCTCACGGCCGGCCTGCTCACGGCATCCGTGCTCGGTGCGTGCGCCGCGACGGCCGGGTCGGACGCAGGCAGCGACGGCGACACCGGCGACCGCACCCTGACGGTGCTCGCGGCCTCCAGCCTCACCGACCCGCTGACGACCCTGGCCCGCACCTACGAGGACGACCACCCCGGGGTTCGCGTGCGGCTCAGCTTCGGCTCGAGCACCAAGCTCGCACAGCAGGTCGCGCAGGGGGCGCCCGCCGACCTCGTCGTCCTGGCCGGCACCGCGGTGCTCGAGCAGCTGCCCGAGACCGCCCGCGACCCGGCCCGTCGCACCACCGTCGCCCGCAACGTCCTCGAGATCGCGACCCCGCCGAGCGACCCCGCAGGTGTCAGCAGCCTGGCCGACCTCGCGAACGTGGAGGCCGACGTCGTCCTGTGCGTCGAGACCGCCCCGTGTGGCCGCGCCGCCGACGAGGTGCTCGAGCGGGCCGGGGTCATGGCCAATGTCGTCTCCCGCGAGATCGACGTGCGCTCGACGCTCGCCAAGATCGTTCTGGGAGAGGCGGATGCCGCGATCGTCTACCACTCCGACGTCGTTACCGCCGGTACCCGGGTGCGAGGGGTCCCGATTCCTGCCGGCGCGAACACGACGCTGGAGTACCCGCTCGTCCGGCTCACCGACCGCGCCGACACCACGGGGTTCGCCGACCTCGTCGCCGGCGACGCGGGCCGGCAGGCCCTCACGGATGCCGGGTTCCTCACCCCATGAGCGCCGACCCGGCCCTCAGCGCTCCGGTGGCCAGCCCCCTCCGACACCGGATGCCGCTGATCCTCCCCGCCGTCGTCGCCGTCGCTCTCGTCGTCATCCCCCTCACCGCGCTGCTCCTGCGAGCCGACTGGGCCGCCCTGCCCGAGCACCTGTCCAGCCCCACGGTCTGGCCGGCCGTGCGGCTCTCCCTGCTCACGACGAGCACCACCGTCGTCATCTCGATCCTCGTCGGCACGCCGCTGGCCTGGCTGCTCGCGCGGAGCAGCGGGCGCCTCGCGACCTGGCTGCGCGCCGTGCTCATCGTCCCCCTCGTGCTGCCGCCGGTGGTCGGCGGTGTCGCGCTGCTGCTGGCCTACGGCCGCAACGGCGTGGTCGGGGCCCCGCTCGGTGAGGTCTTCGGCATCCGAATCCCCTTCACCCCCGTCGCCGTCGTGCTCGCCGAGGTCTTCGTCGCCATGCCGTTCTACGTCGTGGCGGTCGAGGGGGCCATGCGCCAGGTCGACCGGCGCTACGACGCCATCGCGGCGACCCTGGGGGCCACCCCGTGGCACACGTTCACGCGGGTGGCGCTGCCCCTTGCGGCGCCCGGCATCGCTGCCGGTGCCGCGCTGGCGTGGGCCCGGGCCCTCGGCGAGTTCGGCGCCACGATCACCTTCGCGGGCAACTTCGTCGGCACGACCCAGACCGCGCCACTCGCGATCTACACGGCCCTCGAGCAGGACCCCGACGCCGCCATCGCACTCAGCGTCGTCATGCTCGTCGTCTGCGTCGCGGTGCTCGGGGCGCTGCGCGGGCGGTGGCTGCGGTGAGCCCGACAGCCCCGGTCCGACTCGATGTCGGTCTTGACGCCCACGTCGTCGCCGTGCGCGGGGACTTCACGACCGACGTCGCGCTGCACGCGGCCCCCGCCGAGGTCGTCGCCGTGCTCGGTCCCAACGGGTCCGGCAAGACCACGGTGCTGCACGCCCTCGCGGGGCTGCTACCCCTGCGAGGTGGTCACGTGAGGGTGGACGGGGTGACCTGGGCCGACACGAGAGGCGAGGGTGGGCCGGTGGCCCTCGACCCGGCATCCCGCCGTACCGGCCTGCTGCTCGCCGAGCACCTGCTCTTCCCGCACCTCACCGCAGCCGCGAACGTCGCCTTCGGCCCCCGTGCCCGAGGGGGGTCGCGGGCGACGGTCGGCGCGCGGGTGGCCGAGGAGCTGGCCGGGCTCGGCATCGCCGACCTCGCCGACCGCCGGGCGAGCGCCCTGTCGCACGGCCAGGCCCAGCGCGTGGCACTCGCCCGGGCGCTCGCGACCGACCCTCGCCTCCTGCTGCTCGACGAGCCGTTGTCGGCGCTCGACCCCACGACCCGCACCGAGGTGCGCGCGACGCTGGCCCACCGGCTGTCGGCCTACGACGGCGTGACCGTGCTCGTGACGCACGACCCGCTCGACGCGCTCACGCTCGCCGACCGGCTCGTCTTCCTCGAGGACGGCCGGGTCGTGCAGCAGGGCACCCCGGCGGAGGTCGTCGAGCGCCCGCGCAGCCCCTACGTCGCCCAGGTCGTCGGCCTCAACCTCTATGCCGGCACCGTCACCGACAGCGGCACCGTCCAGACCGCGCTCGGGCCGGTCGTCACGAGCGGACAGGGCCACCGCGGCGCCACGTGGGTGGCCTTCGCGCCGTCCGCGGTGTCGCTGTTCCCGGCCCGCCCCGAGGGGTCGCCCCGCAACACGTGGCCCCTGGTCGTCGTCGCCGTCGAGCTGCTCGGCCAGCGCGCGCGGGTGCGGCTGGCCGACGAGGCAGGCCACCCGCTCGTCGCCGAGGTGACGGCGGCCTCGGTCGCGGCCCTGCGACTGCAGCCCGGGACGGCGCTGTGGGCGAGCGTCAAGGCCACCGAGGTCAGCGCCTACCCAGCCTGACTCAGTCCCAACTTTTCCTCCCCATGAGGGTCACGCGAGGTTCACAAGGCATGACAACCCTTGCGAACCTCGGGCTTCCCTCATGGGGAGGGAAAGCTGAGGTCGGTACGCTCGGGCCATGGCAGCAACGCGGCTGATGCCGACCGAGGACGGTCAGGACCTCATCGACCTGACCCGCGAGATCTGTGACAAGGAACTTCGACCCAAGGTCGACGAGGCCGAGCGGGCCGCCGCGACCGACGAGTCCTTCCCCACCGAGGTCTTTCGCACCCTGGGCGCCGCCGGCCTGCTGTCCCTGCCCCACCCGGAGGAGTTCGGCGGCTACGGCCAGCCCTACGAGGTCTACCTGCAGGTCGTCGAGGAGATCGCGTCGGCATGGATGAGTGTGGCGGTGGGCGTCTCCGTGCACTCGCTCACGGCGTACCCGGTCACCACGTTCGGCACCCAGGAGCAGAAAGAGGCCCTGCTGCCCGGCATGCTCTCCGGCGACCAGCTGGGCGCCTACTGCCTGTCCGAGCAGCAGGCCGGCAGCGACATCGGGTCGATGACGACCCGCGCGGTCGGTGAGGACGGTGACGATGGTGCGCCGGTGGCCTATTCGCTGCGTGGCCGCAAGGCCTGGATCAGCCACGCCGGCCACGCCGACTACTACACGACCTTTGCGCGCACCTCCGACGACGGCGGCAAGGGCCTGACCTGCTTCGTCGTGCCCGCCGACGCGAGCGGCCTGTCGTTCGGCACCCCCGAACGCAAGATGGGCCTGCACTGCGACACCGTGCGCGAGGTGATGTACGACGACGTGCGTGTCGACGCCGCCCACCGGATCGGCGCCGAGGGGCAGGGCATGGCCATCGCCCTGTCCGCCCTGGATGCCGGCCGCCTGGGCATCGCTGCGGCCGCCACCGGGCTGGCCCAGTCGGGCCTCGACCTGGCCGCGTCGTACGCGAAGGAGCGCCAGCAGTTCGGCCGTGCCATCGCCGCGAACCAGGGCCTGGCCTTCCTCATCGCCGACATGGAGGCCGCGGTCACCAGCGCTCGCGCGACCTACCTGCACGCCGCCCGGCTCAAGGACGCCGGACGCGCCTTCTCCAAGGAGGCCGCGGTCGCGAAGCTCGTCGCCACGGATGCCGCGATGCGGGTCACGACGGATGCCGTCCAGGTGCTCGGCGGCGCCGGCTACACCCAGGACTTCCCCGCCGAACGGTTCATGCGCGAGGCCAAGGTCACCCAGATCTTCGAGGGCACCAACCAGATCCAGCGGCTCGTGATCAGCCGGCACGTCCTGCGCTGACCCTGCTCGGCCACGGAACCCCACCGGGACGCAACCCGTCGAGATGATGAAGCCCCCGCCACGAGGAGCCCCGATGAGCACGCCCCACCGCACAGCCGCCCTGCTCGCCGCCGTCGTCCTCACGGCGGCTGCGTGTGCGTCCGGCGGCGACACCCCTGCAGCCTCGACCTCGCCGAGCCCGGCGGACAGTGGGACGGTCACGGCGGGCCCCACAGCCGGCCCCACGGCATCCGCGCCTGCGTCGCCCGGAACCGGCGGCGCCCTGCCGGCGGACCTGCGCACCCGCCCGGAGGTGGCCGCCGCCATCGCCGACACGGCATCCCGCGCGAACGTCGCTCCCGACGAGGTGCTCATCGCCGCCTGGTCGCCCGTGACCTGGAACGACGGATCGCTCGGCTGCCCGCAGAAGGGGATGGTCTACACCCAAGCCCTCGTCGAGGGCGAGCTGCTCATGCTGCGGGTGGAGCAGTCCCTGTTCCAGTACCACTCCGCTCGAGGTGGCCCCTTCACCTACTGCGCCGCCCCCGACGCGAGCTACTCGATCACCGGCTGAGCACCGAGGGGCCCCTCCTGGCGGGAGGCCCGGCACCTGCTCCTGCGGCTCCTAGAATCGTGCGGTGACGCGACCAGTGCTGCGCCAGGTGCACAACATCGGTCGCCGACGTGCATGGACCATCTGGCTGGTCGCCCTGTCGGTCTACATCCTGGCCGTCTTCCACCGAACGTCCCTCGGCGTCGCCGGGCTGCTCGCCGCGGACCGCTTCGACATCACGGCGGCCCAGCTCGCGACGTTCACCGTCCTGCAGCTCACCGTCTACGCCGCGATGCAGATCCCGGTCGGCGTGCTCATCGACCGCTTCGGGTCCAAGGCCCTGATGGTCACGGGGCTGGCCCTGATGACGGGTGGCCAGATGTGGTTCGCCTTCGCGGGGACCTTCGAGGCGGGGATCGCAGCCCGGGTCATGCTCGGGGCCGGCGACGCGATGATCTTCACGTCCCTGCTGCGCCTGGTCGCGGTCTGGTTCCGCGTCAAGCAGGCGCCGTTCATCACCCAGCTCACGGGCATGGCCGGCCAGCTGGGGGCCATCGCGGCCGCCACCCCGCTCGCGGCAGCCCTGGCCACGTGGGGGTGGACCCGCTCGTTCGCGACCGCCGCCGGTATCGGCGTCGTGCTCGGCGTGCTGCTCCTGCTCGTCGTGAAGGACTCCCCCTACCGCGGGGAGGCTGTCGAGCGGATCAAGATCCGCGCGCTGGCGCGCACCCTCGCCGAGGTCTGGGGCAACCCCGGCACCCAGCTGGGGCTGTGGGTGCACTTCACCTCTCAGTTCGGGGCGACCGTGTTCGTCATGCTGTGGGGGTTCCCGTTCCTCGTGAGCGGGGAGGGGGTCGACGAGGACATCGCCTCGTGGCTGCTCATCGTCATGACGGTGACCGGCATGGCCGCCGGGCCGGCGGTCGCAGCGTTCACCGCGCGCGTGCCCTACCGGCGGTCCCAGCTGGTCCTCGGCATCGTCGTGGCGATCATGACGGTGTGGGCGGTGGTGCTCCTGTGGCCCGGGCCGGTCCCGCTGTGGCTGCTCGTCGTGCTCGTCGTCGTCACGGCCCTCGGTGGGCCCGGCTCGATGGTGGGGTTCGACCTGGCACGCACGTTCCACCCCTCCTCCCACCTCGGGCGGGCGACGGGGGTGGTCAACATCGGCGGCTTCACGGCATCCCTGGCAACCATCGCGGTCATCGGCATCGTGCTCGACCAGCTGGCCCCCGGAGGGCCGCCGACGTACACGCGCGAGGACTTCCGGATCGCGATGTCGGCGCAGTTCTTCTTCTGGGGCATCGGCGTGGTGCAGCTCGTGCGGTATCGCCGCAAGAGCCTGCGCCACCTCGAGGAGGTGCATCCGGCGGCACTCGAGGCGCTGCGCTCCGGCGAGACCCTGCTCCCCGGCATCTCCCGCCCCGAGGACCCCCGACCCTGACCCTGACCCGCGGAGTCAGGAGCACTTCGCGGACTCAGGGGCGTATGCGGCCCTGAGTCGGCGGAGTGCTCCTGAGTCCGCGGAGAAGTGTCATCTGCCGTTGTCGGGGATGCCGCGTGTCGGTCACCGAATCGCCTGGGCCCCTCACTCAGACTTGTTCTGACCGGGCCAGGTATGAGTTGGCCCGGTCCTTTCACGTCCGGAGCGCGGTGGCGGGGCATGAAGATCTCCGCCATCACTGGGATGGCGGAGAAGTTCAGCTCGGGAGCCGCTCCTCCGCGACGCTGTTGCCGCCGTCGACGACGAGCACCTGACCCGTGACGTACCCAGCCCCTGGGGACACCAGGAACGCCACGGCCGCAGCCACCTCCTCGGCGGTGCCCGAGCGACCCACGGGTGTCGTCAGCCCCTCACGGGCCTCGGATGCCGTCTGCGACCCCGTCGCGATCCACCCCGGTGCCACGGCGTTGACCGTCACCCCGTGCACCCCCTCGTCGACGGCGAGCGCCCGGGTGAGCCCGACGAGGCCGGCCTTCGCCGCGGCGTACGCGACGTCGGAACGCATCGCCATGACGGGCCCGGACACCGACGACACCATGACCACCCGCCCCGAACCACTCGCCCGTAGATGCGGCAGCGCGGCCCGCGTCATGAGGTATGCCGTGTCGAGGTTGCGCGCGATCGAGGCCTCCCAGCGTGTCGGGGTCGTGCCGAGCAGGTCACCCTCGAGGTAGTCACCACCCCCGGCGACCGAGACCATGCCCGCATTGTTGACGAGCACGTCGAGCCCGCCCCCGAGTGCCAGCGCGGCCTCCACGACGGCGGCGGCCCCTGCCTCGGTCGTGAGGTCCGCCACCACACCGCAGGCGTCGTGGCCGGCATCCCTCAGCTCGGCGGCCCGCTCCTCGGCGCGTGCCGTCGTCGCACCCACGACGACCCGAGCGCCGCACTGGGCGAGCAGCCGGGCCGTGGCCATCCCGATGCCGGTCAGCGACCCGGCGCCGGTGACCACGGCCGTGCGACCGCCGAGGTCGAACACCCCCGGCAGGTCAGCCCCGGCCGTCACGACACCGCGGCGGCGAACGACTCCTCGAGGATGTCCATGCCCTCGTGGAGCAGGTCATCGCCGATCGTCAGCGGGGGCAGGAACCGGAAGACGTTGCCCAGGGTGCCGCACGTCAACGTGACCAGCCCGCGCGAGTGGCACTCCTTGTTGATCCGCGCGGTGAGCGCGGCGGCCGGCTCCTTGGTCCCGGGGTCCGTGACGAGCTCCATCGCCGTCATGGCTCCGCGGCCACGCACCTCACCGACCTCGTCGTACTTGTCGGCCAGGATCGCCAGCCGTTCCGTGAGGATCGCCTCGATCTCGCGGGCCCGCTCGGCGAGGTTGTCGGCCTCCATCGTCCCGATCGACGCCAGCGCCGCGGCACAGGCCACCGGGTTGCCTCCGTAGGTACCACCGAGGCCGCCGGGGTGAATGGAGTCCATGACATCGGCTCGGCCGGTGAGTCCGGCCAGCGGCATCCCGCCGGCGATCCCCTTGGCCGTGGTGATCAGGTCGGGGACGACCCCCTCGTGGTCGCACGCGAACCAGTCACCGGTGCGGCAGAAGCCGGACTGCACCTCGTCGGCGATGAACAGGATGCCGTTGTCCCTGCACCACTGCGCCAGCGCCGGGAGGAACCCCGGCGGCGGGACGATGAACCCGCCCTCGCCCTGGATCGGCTCGATGATCACGGCCGCGCAGTTCTCCTCCCCGACCTGGGCGTGGATCTGGTCCGTGATGGAGGCGAACGCCTCGTCGGCGCAGTGCTGCGGCCCCCCGGGCCAGCGGTACGGGTAGGCCATCGGCACCCGGTAGAGCTCGCTGGCGAACGGCCCGAACCGGTGCTTGTAGGGCATGTTCTTCGCGGTCATCGCCATCGTGAGGTTGGTGCGCCCGTGGTAGGCGTGGTCGAAGGCCACGACCCCGGCACGCCCGGTGACGTGGCGGGCCACCTTCACCGCGTTCTCGACGGCCTCGGCGCCCGAGTTGAACAGGGCGGTGCGCTTGTCGTGGTCGCCCGGGGTGAGCTCGTTGAGCTTCTCGGCCACCTGCACGTACTTCTCGTAGGGGTTGACCATGAAGCAGGTGTGCGTGAAGAGCCTGATCTGCTCGGTGACGGCGTCGATGACGCGCTGGTTGCCGTTGCCGACGCTCGTCACGGCGATGCCGGAGCCGAAGTCGATGAGCTGGTTGCCGTCGGCGTCACGAAGGATGCCGCCCGCGCCCTCGGTCACGTAGACCGGCAACCCCGTACTCACGCCCGCCGAGACGGAGGCCAGCTTGCGCTGCTGGAGCGCCTGGCTGGCCGGGCCCGGGATGGACGTCGCGAGGATGCGCTTCTGCTCGATCATGGGCCGATCCTATCCGCGCCTTCGAGGGCCCGGAACTACGGAATCCGTCGCGTCAGGGGCGCCAGTCGACCTAGGCCCTGCGTGCGCTCGGCATCCCGACGCGAAGTGGGTAGCCTTGACGAACCCATCGCCACGCACCTCAGGATGGACACCCCGCGTGAGACTGCTCCTGGTCGAGGACGAACGCCCCCTGGCGTCCGCGCTGGACGACGCCTTGCGGGAGGACGGCTGGGTCGTGGACCACGTCGCCGACGGGCGCGAGGGACTGCGCCTCGGGTTGCAGGGGCAGTACGACGTCATCGTCCTGGACATCATGGTGCCGTCGATGAACGGCTACGACGTGCTCCGGGGCCTGCGCGAGGCGAAGGTGTGGGCGCCGGTGCTCATGCTGACCGCCAAGGACGGCGACTACGACCAGACCGACGCCTTCGAGCTCGGCGCCGACGACTACGTCACCAAGCCGTTCAGCACGCCCGTGCTCCTGGCCCGCCTCCAGGCGCTGGCGCGACGAGGAGCGCCCGAGCGACCGGTCGCGCTCACCGCCGGCGGCCTCTCGCTCGACCCCACGACGAGGATGGTGACGCGAGAGGGTCGCGAGATCCAGCTGACGGCCCGCGAGTACGCCCTGCTGCACCACCTCATGCGCAAGGTCGGACAGGTGCAGAGCAAAGCCGAGATCCTGGAGAACGTCTGGGACTCGGACTACCCGGGCGCCGACAACGTCGTCGAGGTCTACATCGGCTACCTCCGACGCAAGATCGACGCCCCGTTCGCGACGCGCTCCCTGGAGACCGTTCGCGGCCTGGGCTACCGGCTCAACCCGGTGGACCCGCGGCCGGGAGCCTGACCGCGAACCGGCACCACCCGTCGGCGCTCTCCTCCGCGGTGACGCTGCCCCCGTGGGCCCGCACGATCTCCGCGACGATCGCCAGGCCGAGACCGGTGCCCCCGGTGTCCCGCGTGCGGGAGTCGTCGAGCCGGACGAACCGCCCGAAGATCCGCGCCCGCTCCTCGGGTGCCACGGGGGGGCCGTCGTTGTCGACGACGAGCAGTGCCTCGGCACCCTCGTGCGTCACCGTCACGCGCACACTCTCCTCACAGTGTCGCTCCGCGTTCTCGAGGAGGTTGCGCACCACCCGGCCCAGCCTGCGGGCGTCACCGATCAGCCGCACCGGTTCGACGGAGACCGTGATCGGCATCCCCCGGGCGCGAAGGGCCCCGGTCTCCTCGAGCACGACGTCGTCGAGGTCGACCTCGACGGTGTGCAAAGGCATCTGGTGCTCATCGGCCGATGCGAGCGTCAGCAGGTCGTCGACGAGCACCGAGAGCCGGTCGACCTCCGCCGCCGCACGGTTGGCCACGATCCTTCGCTCCTGCGGCGTCCGCTCCTCGGCCAGCCGGTCCACGAGGACTCGGATGGTGGCGAGCGGGCTTCGCAGCTCGTGCCCGGCGTCCGCGACGAAGGCCCGGCGCGACGCGTCGGTGTGCCGCAACCGGTCGAGCAGCCCGTTGAGCGTCTCGGCCAGCCTGGTCAGCTCGTCACGCCCGGTCGGCACCTCGAGCACCGGGATCGGCTGGAACATCGAGACCCCGTCGATCTGACCGCGCATCCGTTCCACGGGCCGCAGAGCCTGTCCGACGGCAATCGTCGTCACCGTGGCGAGCAGCGCCACGAGAATGACGCCCCCGACGATCGCGAACTCCACCGTCGGCCCGAGCGTCGAGGCACCGACGTCGGTGGCGACGGCCACGAGCACCGCGTACGGGCGACCGTCGCGAGACGTGGCATCCGTCATCGCGATCGCGTACTCGCGGTCCTCCAGCCCTCCGACGTCGTTGTGGATGACAACGCGCACCTCGGCGCGAGCGGACCTCGAGTCGAGCATGGGCGTGCTGACGGCCGGGCTGCTCGTCGCCACCACGGAGCCTGCCGCATCGACGATCTGGACCACCCGGCCGTCGGTGCTCACCTCGTGGGACACGAAGAAGTCCTCGATCGTGTGCATCGCCAGGTCGGCGCGCAGCTCCACGACCTCCGCGACGGCGTTCTGGCGCGCTGCCGCCTCCAGCACCTGGCCCAGGGCCAGGTAGACGACCCCGGCACCGAAGGCGTGTCCCAACAGGACCAGGGGCATCGTCAGCACGAGGATCCGACTGCGCAGACCGATCCCGGGGAGCATGAAAATGATCCTACGGATGCCGTCGCGCGCGGCCGGCGCTCCACGCTCACCCCGGGTGGGTGAGGCGTGAGGGTGCCGAGGGACGTTGGAATGAGCCACCCAGACCGTCGAGAGGGACCGGCATGACCACGACCGACACCGAGCAGGCCTACGGCCCCATCGATTTCATCCTGATCGAGTTCCCCACCGAACAGCCGCAGAGCGAGGCCGCGGATGCACTGTTCGACCTCGTCGAGGCCGGCACGGTGCGCCTGCTCGACCTCGTGGTGGTCCGCAAGTACGCGGACGGCGCGGTCGAGGTGCTCGACCTCGACACCCTGGCCGGGGAGCTCTCGTTCACCCGCTTCGCCGGTGCCCGCTCCGGGCTCCTGGGCCCCGACGACATCGCTCAGGCCGGTGAGGCCATCGAGCACGGCTCGATGGCAGCGCTGGTCATCTTCGAGAACAGCTGGGCCGCGCCGTTCGTCGCCGCGGTCCGTGGCGGCGGCGGGGAGCTCGTCGCCAGCATGCGCATCCCCGCGTCGGACGTCATGGACGCCCTCGACGCCCTCGAGTCGACAGAAAGCGAGTAAGACGATGCCCGGACTCCTTCGAGGTGTGGCCCGTACCGCCGTCGTCGCCGGCACGGCGAGTGCCGTGAGCGGCCGCGTCCAGCGCCGCCAGGCCGAGAAGTACGCCGACCGTGACGCCGCAATCGCGGCCGAGCGCACCCAGTCGTACCAGGAGCAGATGCAGGCGGCCGCCCCAGCACCCGCCCCGGCTGCACCCGCCCCCGCCCCCGCGGCCGCTGCGATGTCGACGACCGACCTCGTGGAGCAGCTGAAGTCCCTGGCCGAGCTGCGCGACCAGGGCATTCTCACCGAGGCCGAGTTCGCGGCGCAGAAGGCCAAGCTGCTGAGCTGAGCTGCCGGCCCCGGGGCGCACCGCCCTGCCGAGTTCTCCGTTTCGCCCCGCGGCCGGGGACGTGTACTACCGTGGTGGGCGTGACGGACGTGCGGGAAGGTTCGGCCGCACCGAGCCCTCGGGTGTGCGTGCCGCACCGCATCGACCGCGCGGTGAGCCGTCCAAGGCTCCTGCACTCCCTGTCGGCACACACGACGTGGGCCGTCGACGGGCCCGACGTCCTGCTCGCGTGCGCACCCGCGGGGTACGGCAAGACGACGGTACTGTCCGAGCTCGCAGAGGACCGCGGGGCACGCGGCCTGCCCGTCGCCTGGGTCACGTGCGACCGCGACGCCGACGGCGCCTCGCTCTGGAACGCCGTCGTCGACGCCGTGCTGGTGGCAGTGGGTGAACCCGCTCCCGCGCTCATCGGCCTTCACGCGCCGAGCGGTCCTCCCCACCCGGGATTCGTCGCAGCGCTGATCGGCGTGCTTCGCCAGGAGGCTCCCGGGCTCATCCTCGTCCTCGACGACGTCCACGAGGTCGTGGACGCGGACGCGCTGGCCGGCATCCGACTCCTCGTCCAGTGGGCCGACCCCGGTTTCCGGATCGCGCTCGGATGCCGCTTCGAGCCGCCCGTGGGCCTGCACCTCGTGCGGCTGTCCGGACGACTGCACGAGGTGCGGGCCAGCGACCTCGCGTTCACCCCCGAGGAGTCCGACACCTTCTGGCAGGGGCACGGGCTCGACCTCGACGACGAGGTGCGGGCGGCGATCCACACCCTGACCGAGGGGTGGCCGGCCGGGCTGAGGATGGCTGCGCTGTCCCTGGAGTCGGGCGAGGACCCGGCGCTGTTCGTCGAGCAGTGGAGCGGGGCCGACCGGCCGGTCGCGGACTACCTCGCCGGCGAGGTCCTGGCCCGACTCCCCGGGGACGTGGTCACCTTCCTCCAGCGCACGAGCATCGTCGACGAGGTCGACGTCGACCTCGCGGCCCACCTCACGGGACGCCTCGATGCGGGTGCCCTGCTCGAGGACCTGGCCCAACAGGGCGCGCTCGTCGACTCCCTCGACCGCCACGGCACCTGGTTCCGCTACCACTCCCTGCTGCGGACCTACCTCAGGGCCTCGCTGCGACGCAGCCACCCGGACGAGCTGGTCCGCCTGCACGCCACGGCCGCCCGGTGGTTCCTCGACCGCGGGCAACCCGCGACGGCTCTCGAACACGCCTGCGCGAGCGCTGATCCCGACCTCGTGGACGGCATCCTGCGCACCCACGGGCTGGGCCTCCTGCTCGCCGGGGCTGGCGCGAGCCTGCGACGCGCCATCACCTTCGCACCCCCCGGCGCACCGGCGACCCCGACGACACTCGTGCACCGGGCCCTCCTGGCGGTCGACGACGGCGACCTCGTTCAGGCCGACGAGGCGCTGGCGGCACTGGCGGCGCAGCCGGATGACGGACACGATCGGCGGTTGACGTCGCTGCGACGAGCGGCATCGCTGCACCGCTCCCGGCTGGCCGCCGATCTCGACCAGGCCCGCACCAGTGGGCTCGTCGCCGAGTCAGGCACGAGCGACCTCCTCCCACCCGACCTCGACCCCGACGTGCGCCTCCTGGTGCTGGGCGACCGCGGGGCACTGCGGCTCGTCGAGGGTGAGTACGCCCTCGCTCGCGAGGACCTGCACCGCGCCATCGACCTGGCCCGCGCCGCGCACCTGCCGTCCATCCAGCTCTACTGCACGAACCTCATCGCCGGGGCGCACCTGGCGCAGAGCGACTTCGTGGGGGCGCGACTGGCCGCCGAGAAGGCCATCATGTTCGCCGACGAGCGAGGGTGGGGCCGGTCACCCGGCCTGGCCTACTCCTACTCCCTCGCCGGCTGGACCTCGTTCCAGGGGCTGCGCCCCTCGGAGGCCGCCTTCTGGGCGGCGACGGCGATCGACCTCGTCGACGCCGCGCACGCGACGATCGACGTCGAGGTGGAGGGGGCCGCCCGCGCCGGCGAGGCGATCATCGCCTTCGACAACCCTGCGGAGCGGCGGGCTGCCCTGGGCCGGCTCGAGCGCGCGACGGCCTGGCGCGCCGAGCACGGCGGCTCCCCCTCCCTGTCCGCCATCGCTGCACCTCACGAGCTGCGGATGTGCCTCGGCCTCGGTGAGTGGCAGCGCGCCGAGCGGGCGGTGGCCCGTGCCGAGGAGCGGCTCGGCTCGGGCGGCGACGTGCTCGTCCTCCACGCCCAGCTGGCTGCTGCGCGAGGGCGGCCCATGGACGCACGCCGCGCCATCGCTCCGGTGCTGAGTGGCCGATCGGTGCCGTTGCGCGAGACCGCCGTGACCGCCGCCTGGCTGCTCGAGGCCCTGCTCGCCTCCCGCGCGGACCGAGGGCCGGCCGCGACCGAGGCCTTGCTCACCGCGCTGCGGCTCGCTGCGCCCACGGGTGCCTGCCGGCCCTTCTTCGACGCCGGCGTCGAGATCCACGAGCTGCTCATGCGGCTGCACGGCCGCGCCGGTCACCTCGAGCCGTTCCTCGACCGCGTGGTCACCGGCATCACCGACGTGCTCGAGTGGCAGCGGGCCACGGCCAGCGAGCCGGAAGTCAACCCGGGCACCCCCACGTCGGCCCCGGCCGGGGGATGGCTGACTGAGCGTGAGCTCGTCGTGCTGCGCGACCTGCCGTCGATGATGACCCTCGGCGAGATCGGTGACGCCCAGGGCATCAGCCTCAACACCGTCAAGACCCATGTGCGCTCCATCTACGCCAAGCTCGGAGTCGGCACCCGCCGGGAGGCGATCAGCAGCGCCAGGGGCATCGGCCTGCTCTGAGCCCGTGAGGGCGGTGACGGGGCTGTCGGTTGTCGGTTCGGCACGGCATCCGGCCACGTTCACCCGCGACGCGTGAGGCGAGGTGAGCGCGCCCGCTGCCATCGTGGGGGGACGGACGGGAAGGATGCGATGACACCCGAGCAGGCAACGAGGCGCTACCAGTTCATCGTCGGCGGATCGGTCTCCGACGACGTCATGGCCGCCCTGCCCGAACTGCAGTCGGCGCCCTACCCGACCGGCGGCACGGTGCTCTTCGGGCCGGTGCGCGACGCGTCGGAC
>DATIAB010000110.1:0-3920 GCA_035458265.1 Ornithinibacter sp.
GGCAGAGTGTCGGTGCCCGGATGCCGTCGCGGACCGAGCGGCGACAGCTCGCCATCGTGGGCCAGCAGCCCGTGCTGACGATGACCCGCACGGCCTTCGGTGGCGCGGGGGAAGCCATCGAGTTCGGCGACCACCCACGACACCCGTACGGTCACCCACACACGGCGGCCGTAGGCTTGTCGATCGTGACCGAGAGCCCGACGCCGACCCTCCCCGAGACCGACCTGCCCGAGCAGATGCGGGTCCGGCGCGACAAGCGCGACCGCCTGCTCGCCGCCGGCCGGCAGCCCCACCCGGTCACCGTGGCACGCACGCACTCCCTGGCGGAGGTCCGCGAGAAGTGGGGTCACCTCGAACAGGGCGAGGAGACCCAGGATGCCGTCGGCGTCGCCGGCCGCG
Source organism: Ornithinibacter sp. (assembly GCA_035458265.1). Taxonomy (GTDB): domain Bacteria; phylum Actinomycetota; class Actinomycetes; order Actinomycetales; family Dermatophilaceae; genus Fodinibacter. The sequence continues at coordinate 400 of DATIAB010000110.1, forward strand.
TCGTCTTCATCCGCAACACCGGCAAGCTCGCCTTCGCGACCCTGCAGGAGGGCATCGGCACCAGGCTGCAGGTCATGCTCAGCCTCGCCGAGGTCGGTGAGGAGGCGCTCGCCGACTGGAAGGCGCACGTCGACCTCGGCGACCACGTCTTCGTGGAAGGCCGCGTCATCAGCTCCAGGCGAGGGGAGCTGTCGGTGATGGCCAGCCGCTGGGAGATGGCGAGCAAGGCGCTGCGCCCTCTTCCGGTGCTCCACAAGGAGCTCTCGGAGGAGAGCCGCGTGCGTCAGCGCTACGCCGACCTCGTCGTGCGGCAGGAGGCCCGCGACATGGTGCGCACGAAGGCCACGGCGCTGCGTGCCATGCGCGCCGTGCTCGACAGTCAGGGCTACGTCGAGGTCGAGACACCCGTGCTGCAGCTGATCCACGGCGGCGCCGCGGCGCGCCCCTTCCGCACGCACCTCAACGCCTTCGACCAGGAGATGGTCCTGCGCATCGCCCTCGAGCTGAACCTCAAGAAGGCGGTCGTGGGTGGCGTCGACCGGGTCTACGAGATGGGCCGCATCTTCCGCAACGAGGGCGTGGACGCCACGCACTCCCCCGAGTTCACGATGCTCGAGGCCTACCAGGCGTGGGGCGACCAGAGCACCATCGGGGCGCTGATGCGCGACCTCTACCTCGGGGTCGCGGACGCGCTGGGCTCGCGGGTCGTGGAGACCCCGGCCGGCTCCGTCGACCTCGGCGGCGTGTGGCGCTGGCTGCCGGTGTACGAGGCGGTGAGCGAGGTGGTGGGTGAGACCGTCACGATCGACACCCCGAAGGAGACCCTGCTGAGGTACGCGGCGGAGCACGGCGTGGAGGTCGACCCGGGCCTGACGAAGGACAAGGTCTTCCTCGAGCTGCTCGGGGAGCTCGTCGAGCCCCGCCTGCTCCAGCCGACGTTCCTGTGCGACTACCCGGCGATCGCCCAGCCGCTCGCCCGCCCGCACCGCGACCGGCCCGGGCTCATCGAGGCGTGGGACCTCATCATCGCCGGCGTCGAGCGGGGCACCGGGTTCTCCGAGCTCGTCGACCCGGTCATCCAGCGCGAGGTGCTCACGAGCCAGTCGCTGCTCGCGGCCGGGGGCGACCCGGAGGCCATGCAGCTCGACGAGGACTTCCTTCGGGCCCTGGAGTACGGGGCACCACCGATGGGCGGACTGGGGCTGGGCGTCGACCGGCTCATCATGCTGTTCACCGGGTCGAACATTCGCGAGACCATTCTGTTTCCGCACCTGAAGCCGGAGGCCTGAACATGTCCGAGATCTGGCCCTATATCGCCGGAATCGTGCCCACCATTGTGGTAGCCACGATGTTCTACTTCCTCATCAAGAGCATGCTCGAGGGCGATCGGCGCGAACGTCTCGCTCAATCACGATTCGAGGCCGAGCAGGACCGCTCTGGCAGTCCTGCGGGCAATTCACCTTCGGATTCCGTAGGTCGGGTGCTCCCCTCGAATCCGGAGTCGGACGAGGCACCCTCCCGGACCGACGGCTCCTCCCAGAATTCCTGACACATTCAATTACCTGCTGCACCCTCGACGGGATTCCCTTTTTCCGGAATACGCTGGTAAATTGTCCGCGGCATCGCAGCAGGGGATGCCGCGGGTGAAATCCGCACAACCTGAAGGGAAAACCATGGCAAAGAAGGTCCAGGTGCTCCTCGTCGACGACATCGACAAGAGCTCCCCAGCTGATGAGACCGTCTCGTTCTCGCTCGACGGCGTCAGCTACGAGATCGACCTGACCTCGGACAACGCCGCGAAGCTGCGCGACGACCTGGCCGTCTGGATCGGTCACGCCGAGCGCACGGGTGGGCGTCGCTCGACCGGCCGTTCCGCAGGGGCCGCCAAGGGCTCGGGTCGAAAGGACGTCGGCGCGATCCGGGCCTGGGCCCGGGAGAACGGGCACGCGGTCAACGACCGGGGCCGAATCTCCGCGGAGATCCAGGCCGCGTACGACAAGGCCCACGCCTGAGCGTCGATCCCAGCACCGCAGCGGCACCCGTCGACGCGACGGGTGCCGCTGCGCTCATGTCACGGCGCCACTCGTGGCTGACCTTCTCTGCCACCGGCCCGCCCCTCGCCCACACCCTGACGACGGATGCCGTGGCGTGGCAGCGCGGCCTCTGCCGGCTCCAGAGCAGGTGGTATGCCGTGGACGCACCGCCGCAGGTCGCCGCCGCGTTCGTCCTCCAGTGGCTGCTTCAGGTGCCGGCGCACACGGCAGCGCATGCCGCGGCCTGCGGTCCGTGGCGCGCTGACGTGAGGGACCTGACCTTCGCCCTCGACCCTGCCCTCGTTCCACGGGAGGTCCGCCTGCGCGACCTCGTCGGCGACAGCGGGTCGCTGGACGAGCGGCTGACCCGGGCCGAGCACGACTACCGCGCGGTTGCCATCCCCCTCGCCACGGCATACGAGCCGGTCGTCCGCCTCGGGCCGCACACCCGCGAGGCGATGGTCGACGACATGTGGGTCGCGGCCCGGCGAGAGGCCGAGTCCGCCGCCGGGGTGCTGCGCCCCGGCGTCCCACCACGCGCATCGTGCTGTCTGCTCTACGCGCTGCCCGGGTGCACCGAGTGCGCCGGCTGCCCCCGCCTCCGCACGACGTCCGGTACCCCCGGGGCCTGAACCACCACCTGTCGGCCCTCGGCGACCTCGGTCAGGGGAGGTCTGCGATCAGGTCCCCGTCGCGGGCCACCCGCTCGAGCACCTCGTCGAACATCAGCTGGCCCAGCGAGTCCGGCTCGACTGCGCCGCGTTCCACCTCGTCCCAGGTGCGCGGCGCCGCGACGCAGGGCAGCTCACGACCGCGCAAGGAGTACGGGCTGATCGTCGTCTTCGCGGCGACGTTCTGGCTCCAGTCGAGGAAGATCTTCCCGGGGCGCAGCGACTTGGTCATCTTCCACAGGATCAGGTCGGGGTGCTTCTTCGTCAGCTCCTGCGCGAGCTGCATCACGAGGTCGCGCACCTGGTCGCTGGTGAGGTCACCGCCGAGCGCCGCGTACAGCTGCATGCCCTTGCTCCCCGAGGTGACCGGGTAGAGGTCGAGCCCCAGCGCGGCGAGCCGCTCGCGCACGAGCAGGGCCACCTGCGCGCACTCCTGCAGCCCGGCCGGCTTCCCCGGGTCGAGGTCGATGACGAGGCGGTCGGGGTTGTTCCGCTCCCCCTCCTGCGAGGCGGTCCACTGCGGCACGTGGATCTCGAGCGAGTTGAGGTTCACGAGGTAGGTGAGGTCGGCGAGGTCGGCGATGAGGGGGTAGACGACGTCGTCGAGCGGAATCCGGGGCAGCCAGCTCGGCGCGCCCGACGGCAGGTTCTTCTCGAAGAAGGACATCTGGTCCTCGACACCGTGCGGGTACCGCACCCTCGTCACCGGGCGGCCGGCGAGGTGCGGCAGCATCAGCGGCGCGACCTGCGCGTAGTAGCTGAGCACCTCACCCTTGGTCGTCTCCGTCGACGGGTACATCACCTTGTCCAGGCTCGT
>DATIAB010000111.1:0-2916 GCA_035458265.1 Ornithinibacter sp.
CAGGACATCTGTTCCTGACCCGCGCGCAACCACCACCCCGAAACGCCCCGCTGCGGCGGGGCGTCCCGGTTGGCGGAGGGGGCCGCGGGGTGGCCGGGTTCGTCCCTCACCCGCACACGCCCGCTCCCGGCATCCCGCCGACAGGAAAACCCCCGGTCGCGATCTCCCGGGGGTTTCCTGACGGCGGAGGCGGAGGGATTTGAACCCTCGATGGGCTTGAGACCCAAACCGCATTAGCAGTGCGGCGCCATAGACCGGACTAGGCGACGCCTCCAACGTCGCACAGGGTAACCGGCTGGGAGCCCGGCGGGCAAAGCGGCCACCGAGCCGTCCCGTTCCGAGAACCGATGACGGCTCCCTCCGCGGAACCACCCTCGAGCCGTGAGCGCGACCTCGGGTCAGCCGTTTGCGAGGATGGCGCCGTGCCCCTCACGATTCGCCGAGCCCTCCCCGACGAGCTGGATGCCGTGGGTCGCCTCACGGTCGACGCGTACGTCTCGGGCGGCGTCATCGACCCCGCCTCGCCGTACCTGTCCTTCCTCTCGGATGCCGTCTCGCGCGCCTCCGGCGCGCAGGTGTGGGTCGCGGTCGACGAACGAGGTGTCGTCGGAACCGTGACCTACGTCGAGCCGGGCTCACCCCTGGCGGAGGTCTCGCGTCCGGAGGAGGCGGAGATCCGGACGCTGGCCGTCGACCCGGCCGCCAGCGGCGAGGGCATCGGCGAGGCCCTCACCCGCAGGATGCTCGACCTCGCCCGCGAACGCGGCTTCGGGGCGGTCATCCTCTCGTCCTCGACGACCATGCACGCAGCGCACCGGCTCTACGAGCGGCTCGGCTTCGAGCGGCACCCGGAGCGGGACTGGTCGCCGGGGCGCGGTATCCAGCTCATCACCTACGGCGTGACCCTGAGCGCCCGAGAGGTCTAGGTGGCGGGGAGGAGCACCGAGAAGGTCGTGTCACCCGGCCGGCTCGACACCTCCACGCGCCCTCCGTGGGCCTGCCCGACGGCGGCGACGATGCTCAGCCCCAGCCCGGTCGAGCCACCGTTGCGGTTGCGGGAGTCGTCACCGCGGGTGAACCGCTCGAAGACCGTCGACTGCAGGGTGTCCGGCACTCCCGGGCCGTCGTCGGTCACGGAGATCCGCACGAGCGAGCCCTCCGGGCGGACGCGGGTGACGACCCGGGTCCCCGCGGGGGTGTGGGTGCGGGCGTTGGCGAGCAGGTTGGCGAGGATCTGGTGCAGGCGGGCCTCGTCGCCGGGCACCTCGACGGGGTCCTCGGGCAGGTCGAGCTCCCAGGCGTGGTCGGGCGCGGCGGCGTGGGCGTCGCTGACCGCGTTGACGGCGAGCAGCGACAGGTCCACGGGCTCACGCTCGAGGGGGCGCCCGGCATCCAGGCGCGCGAGGAGCAGCAGGTCCTCGACGAGCACCTGCATCCGGACTGCCTCCGACTCCACGCGCCCGATGGCGTGGCTGACGGTGGGTGGCACCGGCTCGGTCTCGCGGCGGGTCAGCTCGGCGTAGCCGCGGATCGAGGCCAGGGGGGTGCGCAGCTCGTGGCTGGCGTCGGCCACGAACTGGCGCACCTGCGTCTCGCTCTCCTGGCGGGCGTGCAGGGCCGACTCGACGTTGTCGAGCATCGTGTTGAGTGCCAGCCCCACCTGCCCGACCTCGGTGTTCTCGTCGGCGTCGGCCGGCGGCACCCGCTCGGCCAGAGCCACCCGGCCCGAGTCGAGCTTGAGGGCCGAGACCCGTCGCGCCGTGGCGGCGACCCGGTCCAGCGGGGCAAGGCTGCGCCGGATCAACACGGTGCCGCCCACGCCGACGAGCACGAGTCCGATGGCCGTGCCGCCGGCCACCAGGGCGAGCAGCTTCGCGAGCAGCTCGTCGACCGGCTCGGTCGAGACGCCGACGATGAGCACGCTGCCGTCAGCAAGGGTGTCGGCCCGCAGGAGGTACGTTCCGACGTCCCCGCCGACCTCGACGCGGCTCGGCTGCCCGTCCGGGTCCGAGCGCAGGATCCGCTCGATCTGCCCGGCGTCCAAGGTGTCCTCCTCGCGCTGCGTGGTGACCACGGAGTTGACCGGCACCCCGGCCGCCGAGGTCGCCACTGCGCCGGTGGGAGTGAGCCCGAGCACGAGGACGTCGCTGCCGCCCCCAGGTGCTCCCGGCCCCCCGCGGCCCCGCCCCGGGCCCACGCGCCCGTCGCCGTCGGCGTCCCCGGGGACGACGACGCGACCACCGTCGACCCGCCCGACGGCCGCGTCGAGGTCCGACACCAGGCCGACCTCGAGGTAGCGCCGCGTCTCGAGCACCGTCAGGGCCCCGGTCGCCAGCATGACGACCGAGAACAGCGCCAGCATCGACGCGAGCAGCTTGGCCCGCAGCGTCCAGCGGGAGGGGGAGGACGGCATCCGGTCCGCCTGCCCGATCAGTCTGCGGGCTTGAGCACGTAGCCCACGCCGCGCATCGTGTGGATCATCGGCTCCCGGCCGGCGTCGATCTTCTTGCGCAGGTAGGAGATGTAGAGCTCGACGACGTTGGCCTGGCCGCCGAAGTCGTAGTTCCACACCCGGTCGAGGATCTGCGCCTTGGACAGCACCCGCTTGGGGTTGCGCATGAGGTAGCGCAGCAGCTCGAACTCGGTTGCGGTGAGGTGGATCTCGTCGCCGCCGCGGATGACCTCGTGGCTGTCCTCGTCCATGGTCAGGTCCCCGACGACGAGCAGCGAGCTGCCCTCGTCGGTGGCGACGGTGGTGCGTCGCATAAGGGCACGCAGCCGGGCGACGACCTCCTCGAGGCTGAACGGCTTGGTCACGTAGTCGTCGCCCCCGGCGGTGAGGCCGGCGACCCGGTCCTCGACGGCATCCTTGGCGGTGAGGAACAGCACCGGCACGTTCGGGTCCTCGCCGCGCAT
>DATIAB010000112.1:0-12969 GCA_035458265.1 Ornithinibacter sp.
ACGGCGTCGCGGCTCACGACGAGCTGGGGGTGCACGATGAGGTGGATGTCGATGCCGGCCCCCACGAGCGCGCCCGTCACCGAGTCGACGAGGAAGGGCATGTCATCGGTGACGACCTGGATCACCGTGCGGGCGTTGGACCAGCCGTCGACCTCGGTGGTCGGGTTGTAAACCCGGACGTTGGCGACGCCCGGATGCCGGTCCCTCGCCAGCTTGAGGTGTCCTGCGGCCGCACCCGCGTAGATGTCCGGCGTGCGCGAGGTGAGCTCGTCGAGGGGGACGTGGCGGAAGTACCGACCGATGAACTCCGCTCCCCCGCCGTCCGGGACGGCCTCCTCGAACGCTGCTGCGATCGCGGCGAGGACGTCCTCGCGGGTGCGGGCCTGGGCGCTCGACATGGTGCGGTGGCACTCCTTGGTCGCGACTCACCGGGTGCGGTGGGACACGCCGTCGTGTCCTGCGGCGAGCCTATCCACTTCGTGTCCCCGTGCCGACCCGACTCCGGGCCCAACCTGTCTCGCCCACGAGAAACGTACGCACGCCGGGTCGAGGTGATACCGCTCGCGGATCCGTGCACCTGGGGTTCGATCCAGCGGGCACCGGCGGGGGTCGAGGTGATACCGCTCCCAGAACCGTGCACCTGGGGTTCGACCCAGCGGGCACCGGCGGGGGTCGAGGTGATACCGCTCGCGGATCCGGGCACCTGGGGTTCGACCGCGCGGTCCTGCAGACAGGCAATGGCTCACACAGAGAGCTCGTGCATCGGTGCTTCACGCGCGTCGATCTGAGGTCCGGACCTACTGCATGTCGGTGGGTCCGGTTCCACCGCACCGGATGCCGGCCACACGGCATCCCGACTCGGCTCGCGAGCCAGCCACCCGGCATCCGGGCTCGAGGTCGGGGGTCGAGGTGATACCGCTCGCGGATCCGGGCACCTGGGATTCGACCCAGCACGCACCAGCTGGAGTCGAGGTGATACCGCTCGCGGATCCGGGCACCCGGGATTCGACCCAGCGAGGACCAGCTGGAGTCGAGGTGATACCGCTCGTGGATCCATGCACCTGGGGTTCGACCCAGCAGGCATCGGCACCGGCACCGGCCCGAGTCAGCCGCCGCCGATGCGACCGGCGATGATGCTCGTGACGACGACCGAGGTGATCGTCACCGTCGAGAACCCGGCGACGATCATCTTCGGCAGGATCGAGTTCTCGATGGCCGCAATCTCCTCGGGGCTCTCCCCAGCACCCTTGGCCGCCTCCTGCGACAGGATCATCGTTCCCGGGAACCCGTAGAGCGAGGTCAGCCCGATGGCCACCGACATCGGGATGCTGTAGCCGAGGAGCTTGCCGACCAGCGCCGAGGACCCGACGATGCCTGCGATGCCGAAGAGGAAGGCGAGGAAGAGTGGGAACGCCAGGGCCTTGACGTCGGCGGGCTCGACGGTGGCCAGCGGGCCGAAGACGAGGATCATGATCGCGAGCATCATCAGCCCGAACGAGTCGATGCCGGCGAGCACGGAGGGCTTGAAGACCTTGAACGCGCGCAGCAGGATGCCGAAGATCAGCGCGACGACGAAGGTGTTGAGGATGCCGTCGGTGAGGTTGTTGATCCCCAGCGCAGCCAGCACGACGAGGCCCACGACGAAGAGCGTGCCCGGCGTGTTCTGGAAGGCCGCCGGCAGGAGCGTGGCGGATGCCGCCTGCTCGTCAGGGGCTTCGGGGGCCTCGAGGTTGCCGGCGCGGTACTCGTCACGCAGCCGGGCTGCCTCCTTGCGCAGGATGAGCGAGGTGAGCGGGAAGCCCACGAGTCCCTGGAGCGCGGCGATGAGCACGGGGAACACCGCGATGCTCGTGAGCGCGACACCGAGGGCCGCTTCCTGGACGATGATCACCGAGATGGTGCCGCCGCTCAGGGCGCCCGTGCCGGCGACGACGAAGTCCAGGGCCTGCGCGTAGCCGTCCTCGGCCGCCCCGGAGATGCGGCCCCCGAAGATCAGGCTCGCGATCCAGAGCGCGATGCCGATGCCGATGACGGTGGAGAACCCGATGAGGAAGGTCTTCCACTGCTTCTTGAAGTCGTCGAGGCTGATCACCGTGCCGAGGTGGACGATGATGAACCCGACGACGACCCCGGCGAGGGCGAGCAGCGACGAGCTGGCGAGGAGGTCCTCCGGGAAGATCCCGGACAGGAACCCGACGAGGAAGATCAGCGACGCCACGAACAGCGAGGACAGCAGCGACCTCGTCTTGCGGGCGACGTACTCGCTGACCGTCCAGACCGCCATGACGACCACAAAGGCGACGATCGGGTTCGTCGAGTTCACGGGAGCTCCTCAGGAGTTGGCTGAGACGAATCCAACCATGTGGTGAATCACCGGCTGGGGATGTTGGAACAAGACCGCCACATGTTCAGAAGGACCACACGAAGGGCACCCAGAAGACCGCAACCGCGAGGAAGAGCAGGAGCAACGGGAGCCCGAGCTTCCAGTAGTCACCGAAGCGATAGCCACCCGGCTCCAGGATCATCGTGTTCGCCGGCGTCGCGACGGGCGTGAGGAACGACGCCGCGCCCGAGATGCCCAGGGCCATGAGGAACGGCAGCGGCGAGGCGCCGAGGTCGAGCGCCACGACCGAGGCGATGGGGGCCATGATGAGCACCGTCGCCGTGTTGCTGATGAGCTGTCCGAGCGCCATCGTCAGCAGGCACAGCGCGAGCAGGGCCAGCCTCGGGGACGCCGACCCCACGACGTCGAGCAACCGGCTGGCGATGAGGTCGGCGGTGCCGGTCGAGACGAAGGCCGTGGACAGGGGGATCATGCCGCCGACGAGCACGACGGTGGTCCACGAGACCGAGCGGTAGGCCTGCTGCGACGTCAGCACGCCCGACAGCACCGCCGCGCACGCCGCGAGGAGCCCGGCGATGGCTGCGGGCACGATGCCGGTCGCGAGGAGCACGACCATGCCGATGAGGATCGCGATGGCCCGACGCGCCCCGCGACCGAGCGGCACCCCACGGCGCAGGCGAGCGGGGTCGTCGACGACGAGCACCTCCTCGCCGTCCGACGTGTGTTCCTGCAGCTTCTCCCACGACCCGCTGAGCAGCAGGGTGTCCCCCGCCCGCAGGGTCTCGTCCGGGCCCTCGAGGTCGTCCCCGGCGCGCTGCACCGCGAGCACGACGAGGTCACCGCTCGGGGTGGCCATGCCCGTGAACAGGTGCTGGCCGATGAGCGGCGAACGGGGCGCGACGACGACCTCGGTGACACCTCGACCTGAGGCGACGAGGTCTCCCTCACCCAGGTCGTAGTGCTCGCGCAGGGCATCGGTGAGGTCGCCGAGGTCCTGGGGAAGGCTGGCCGGCATCCGGTCCGGAAGGAGGCGGCGACCGAAGACGACGATCACGAACAGCACTCCGACGAGCAGGGGCACCCCGGCGAGGGCGAACTCGAAGAAGGCGAAGGGGCGTGCGCCGGCATCCTCCGCGGCGTTGCTCACGATGATGTTGACGGGCGTCCCGGTCAGGGCGAGCATCGAGCCTGCGTGCGCCGAGAACGCGAGGGGCATGAGCATCTGCGACGGCGGCATTCCCGCCCGGGTCGCCACGACGACGACGACGGGGATGAGTGCGGCCACGGCACCGTTGACGCTGATCAGCGCGGTGAGCACGGCGACGAGCAGGCACACGATGACCAGCAGCCTGCCGCGCCCCTCACCGCCTCGGGCCAGCAGCTGCTGCCCCGCCCAGGCCGTGACCCCGGTGGAGTCCAGCGCCTCGCCGACGACGAAGAGCGTGGCGATGAAGATGACGGTCGGGTCACCGAACCCGGCCAGCGCCTCGTTCAGGTCGAGGATGCCGGTCAGCCACAACGAGACCGACACACCGATGGCGACGATCCCGAGCGGGATGCGGTTCGACATGAAGGCGATGACGGCGACGACGAGGATGAGCAATGTCATCGTCACCGGGCTCATGCGCGTGAGCCTAGCCCGGCACCCTGTCGCCCCCTCGCACACTCGGTCGGATGCCGTGCAGGTCACCGCGCTAGGGTCCAGCCAGTCGACAGCGAGGAGCCACGCATGAGCCCCAACCCCAACCTGCCCATCCCCGAGGACTTCTCGCCGGTGCCGTCCACGAGTGCGACCACGGAGGTCACGGCGGTCGATGCCCTGGACGAGTCCGCCCTCGACGTCCTCGCCGTCGTCCTGCCCGCCGACGGCGACCTGCCCGGCGAACTGGGTGACCTCGACCGCGAGGCCCTCGCGGGGGTCGGTTTCGACGGCAAGCCCGGCTCCACGTTCTTCCTCCCCCGGCCCGGGTCTCCTGCCCTCCTGCTCGTCGGCGCCGGCGCCGCAGACGAGGTCGACGCCAACGCCCTGCGGGATGCCGCCGCCACCGCCTCCCGCTCCAGCGCCAAGCTCGGCGGGCGCCTCGGCATCCGGGTCCCGCAGACGGGTGTGGAGGCGACCCTGGCCGGACAGGTGGTCACCGAGGGCGCGCTCCTCGCCCGCTACCGCTACACGGCGCTGCGGGCCGAGCACCCCGAGAAGCCGCTCACGTCGTTGGCCGTGGCGGTGGCGGGAGCCGACGGCTCCACCGTCGCGGACGGCATCCGCACCGGACTGGTCACCACGCGGGCGACCGCGGTCGCTCGCGACCTCGCGAACAGCCCGCCCGCCCACCTCACCGCGACGGCGATGGGTGACGTCGCCGCCGCCCTCGGGGAGGCGCACGGTTTCACCGTGGAGTCGTTCGGTCGCGAGCAGCTGATCGAGATGCGCTGCGGCGGGCTGCTCGGCGTCAACGCCGGCAGCACGGAGGAGCCGCGCATGCTCGTGCTCCGGTACACCCCCGAGGGGGGCGAGGCCACCGGCCACCTCGGGCTGGTCGGCAAGGGGATCATGTACGACTCGGGTGGCATCAGCATCAAGCCGTCCGACCCGATGCACCTGCTCATGAAGATGGACATGGGTGGCGCTGCCGCGGTGCTCGGAGCGTTCACCGCCCTGCGAGACCTCGGCGTGCCGGCCACCGTCACCGGCTGGCTCATGTGCACCGACAACATGCCGTCCGGGTCGGCCGTCAAGCTCGGTGACGTGCTGACGGCACGCAACGGCACGACCGTCGAGATCAAGAACACGGATGCCGAGGGTCGCCTCGTGATGATGGACGCCCTCGCGCTCGCCGTCGAGGAGAAGGTCGACGCGGTCGTCGACATCGCCACGCTCACCGGGGCGGTGCTCGCCGCGCTCGGGGGTGCGACGGCTGGCCTGTTCGGCAACGAACCCGGCATCATCGCCCAGGTGCAGGCCGCGGGGGCGGCCGTCGACGAGCCGGTGTGGCAGCTGCCGCTGGAGAAGAAGTACCGCAAGCAGCTCGACTCGGACGTCGCCGACATCTCCAACCTCGGCGGCCCGCACGCCGGGTCGACGACGGCCGCGCTCTTCCTCGCCGAGTTCGTGGGCGAGGTCCCGTGGGCACACCTCGACATCGCGGGCACCATGCAGAGCGATGCCGACGACACCTGGCGGTCAAAGGGGGCCACGGGCTTCGGGGCCAGGCTGCTCGCCGAGCTCGCCCGGGAATTCACCCCGAAGGGCTGAACGACGCCACCTGCGAAGTCAGGTGCACTTCGCAGGCTCAGGGCCGTACATGGCCCTGAGCCTGCGGGAAGCACCTGACTCCGCAGGTCAGGTGACGACGACGTCGACCGTGTTCACCGTGGGGTCCGCGGCATACGCGATCCGGCTGCCGGCGGCGCGGGCAGCTCGCAGGGCCTCGACGACGGCCGGGGTGACCTCCTCGCCGGGCGCGAGCACGGGGATGCCGGGTGGGTAGGGCGCGATGAGCTCGGCGCTGACGCGGCCGACGGCACGCTCGACGGGCACGCTCTCGCGCTGCGCGAAGAACGCGTCGCGAGGGCTCAGCACGGTCACCGGGTCGACCGCCCACACCCCGGAGACGACGACCGACCTCGGTGTGGCCCGGCGCGCATGAATCGACTCGGCCAGCGCGCCGGCGAGCTCGTCGATGTCCTCGGGCCGGTCGGCCAGGGTGACCATCGCGACGATGGTGTCGCGGTCGGCCATCTCGACCGGCATCGCCCGGGCGATGAGGTCGGCCTCGACCGCGTTGCCGTCCGCCCCGGTGCCGGGCAGGACGAGCACGAGACGGGTCGGGTCGACGGTCGGCCCATCGAGCACGAGGAGGCCCGGCATCGTCGCCAACCGGCTGCGGACCGTGGCCACCGCGTCGATGACGGGCCCGAGGAGGGCTTCGCCATCGCGCTGGAGGAGGGCACGTGCGGCGTCGATGCTCGCGAGGATGGCACCCGACGGGCTCGTCGTGGCGGTCGCCTCGACGGCGGCGTCGAACTGGGCCCGCCCGATGCGACGACTGCGGGCCAGTACGAGGGCACCCTGGGACCATGCCGGCAGTGCCTTGTGGGCGCTCGTGACGAGGGCGTCCGCCCCGGCCTGCAGGGCGTGGGGAGGCAGCCGCGGGTGGAAACCGAGGTGCGCGCCCCAGGCAGCATCGACGACGAGGGGGATGCCGTGTCGGTGCGCGACGGTGGCCAGCGCCCGGACGTCCCCGACGGTACCCACGTAGGACGGGTCGCCGATGAAGACGGCCTTGGCATCGGGGGCGGTGGCGAGGGCCGCCTCGAGGGCGCTCGCCGTGACACCGAGCGGCAGCCCGTGTGTCGGGTCGACCTCGGGTCGGACCCAGACCGGCTCGAGGCCCGCGAGCACGAGCCCGAGCAGCATCGAGCGGTGCAGGGTGCGGGCGACGACGACCCGGTCACCGGGGCGACCGACGGCCAGCGCGAGGGCCTGGTTGCCGTGGGTGGAGCCACCGACGGAGAAGCGGCACAGGTCGGCGCCCCACAGCTGGGCCGCGTGCGCCTCGGCCTCAGCGACCACCCCGCGTGAGAGCTTCATCGTGTCCAGCCCGGCGTAGAGGGGCACGTCACCGGCGACGATGTCCCCGACGAGGTCGTGGCGCTGCTTGTGTCCCGGAATCGTGAACGGTGTCGGCGCGGCGTCGTGGAACCGCAACCAGGCGTCGAGCAGGGGCGCGCCGCCGCGCAGGCCTCGGGGGTCGGTGGGCATGGGTCCCAGTGTGCACGGAGCGCTCGCCGGGATCGTCAGGGCAACCGAGCGGGCCCTCAGCAGCCCGACACCTCCCTCGTCAGACCGACGGCAAAACACCGGGGAAGGGGTCTAAACTAGATAAACATGCGCAACTTTAGCTAGTTTAAGCCGTCTGTGAGGGCTTCTGGTGCACTCCTTCGTCGATCTTGATCGACTCCTCGGCGCTGTGCCAGCGCCCGTGGTGATGACGCTGCGCGACGTCGACCGCGGCCAGGGAAGCGAGGGCCTGTACCTCAACCAGGTGCCCGACCTGCTCACCGAGCTCGCCAACCGGGCCCGGGTCGCGAGCATCACCGCGTCTTCCGCCCTCGAGGGCGTCGTGGTGAAGAACCCCGGCCGCGCTGCCGCCATCATCGCCAACAAGGACATCGTGCTGCGCACCCGTGGTGAACAGGAGTTCGCCGGCTACCGTGCTGCCCTCGACTACCTGTTCGCCGAGGACTGGCACCCCCTGAACGTCGGCCTGTTGCTTCACGTGCACCGGCTGCTGTTCGCCGAGACCAAGGCCACCGGTGGGATCTTCAAGGCGAGCGACAACCTCGTCGTCGACCGGTCTGCCGACGGAGTCCAGAGCATCCGATTCGAGCCCGTCCCTGCCGCTCGCACCGAGCACTACACCGCCGACCTCATCGACCGCTACACCGATGCCGTCACGGCACATCGACACCACCCCGTGCTCCTCGTGGGGCTCTTCGTCCTCGACCTGCTCGTCATCCACCCGTTCGACGACGGCAATGGTCGCGTGGCACGCGCCCTGACGAACGCCCTCCTCGCCCAGGCGGGCTATGGGGTCGGCCGCTACGTGTCGCTCGAACAGCTCATCGCCGAATCTGCCGACGACTACTACCAGGCGCTGCTCGACTCGACCTATGACTGGAACGACCACGCCAACGGCCCGTGGCCCTGGCTGCAGTACTTCAGCCGGCTGCTCGCTCGCGGCTACGCCCGGTTCGCTGACGGTGTGGCCGCAGACCGGTCCGGAGGCACGAAGGCGGAGCGGGTCCGTGAGCACGTCCTGAGGCACGGTGCGCCCGTCTTCGCGATCTCCGAGGTCCGCGCGGCGCTCCCCGGAATCAGCGACCCGACCATCCGGCTCGTCCTGAACGACCTCAAGGCCGAAGGTCTCCTCAAGCCGCAGGGCACCGGACGCTCCGCCGTGTGGTTGCGTGTGGCCCGGTGAAGCGCCGCGCACCGAGCAGAAGCAGCGTTCAGGCGAGGGCTTCGGTGAGCAGCTCGCCCATGCGCCGCACGCCGGCGACGAGTCGCTCGTCCGGCACCCCGGAGTAGCTCATCCGGGCGTGGTTGGCCTCCGGGTGGTCAGCGAAGAACGGCGTACCCGGCACCACGATGACCCCCGCCCGCGGGATCAGCACGTCGCGCTGGAAGGCCGCGATGTCGAGGTGCGCAGGAAAGGTCGCCCACGTGAACAGGCCGCCGTTCGCCCGGGTCCACGTGATCCCGGCCGGGAAGTGCTCCTCCATCGTGGCGAGCATGAGGTCTCGCTGGTGACGGTAGGTCGGGAGCATGCCGACGATGTGCGCCTCGATGTCGAAGCCACTGAGGTAGGCCGCGGCCGCACGCATGTTGAGCGTGCCGTTCTGCGTGTCGGCAGCGAGCTTGAGCAGGGCGAGCTTCTCGCGGACCTCGGGAGTCGCGAGGGCCCAGCCGAGGCGCAGCCCGGGAGCGAGGATCTTCGAGAAGCTGCCGAGGTGCACCACGTGCCCGGTCGTGTCCAGGCTCTTGATCGTCGGCAGTCGCTCCCCCTCGTAGCGCAGCTCGCGGTAGGGGGTGTCCTCCAGGACGACGACGTCATGCTCCTCGGCCAGCTCGACGAGCCGCCGCCGCCGGGCCAGGCTCATCGTGCGGCCGGTCGGGTTCTGGTAGTCGGGCACCGTGTAGACGAGCTTGACCCGCCCGGTGGTGCGCAGCACCTCCTCGAGCGCCGTGGTGTCCATGCCCTCGTCGTCCATCGGCACCGACCGGTACTCGGGCTCGCAGGGGTTGAAGGCGATGAGCGCCCCGAGGAAGGTCGGCCGCTCGGTGACGATGACGTCGCCGGCATCGACGAAGAGCTTGGCCGTGAGGTCCAGACCCTGTTGCCCGCCCTGGGTGATGAGCACGTCGTCGGCGGTGCACGGCATCCCGTCCGCGGTCAGCCGCGCCGCGACGAGCGCGCGCAGCTCGGGCAGACCCTCGGATGCCGTGTACTGCAGCGCCGACGCGTTGCCCGCCGAGAGCAGGTCGTCGTAGATGCCGTGCAGCTCATCCATCGGGAACAGCGTGGGGTCGGGGTACCCGCCGGCGAACGAGGTGATCCTCGGGTCCCCGGCGAGGGCGAGGAACTCGCGGATCGCCGAGGGCTGGACGCGCTCGGCACGTCGGGCGAAGGTCGTCATGCCGACCCGGCCCACGTCGTGACGGCGTCGGTGAGGGCGACGGTGAACCGCCGCACCTGGTGCAGGTCGACCCACTCCTCGGCCGCGTGCAACCCACCACCCGCGGGCCCGCACACCACCGTCGGGATGCCGGCCGCCTGCCAGAGCGGCGCCTCCATCCAGTACGGCGCGTGGAACGGCTCGGGTTCCGCGTCGTCCCCGAGGGCGCGCTCGAGGTCGCGGGCGAGGGTGGCCGCGGGGCCGGTCTCGTCGAGCCGCCACGGGTCGCGGGCGACGACGAGCCGGGCGTGGGAGACCACCGTGTCGTCCTGCAGCCGAAGGTGCACGAGCAGGTGCTCGACCTCCGTGAGCGCGTCGTGGGATTGCTCCCCCGGCACGGTCCGCCGCTCGACGAGGGCCGTGGCCGTGCGCGCCAGGACGAACGGTGACTCGCCGCCCGAGGCAAGGGTGGCCATGAGGGAGCCGCCGCGCTCGGCGACCTCGCTCCCCCGTGACTCGACAGCCGCCAGCAGCCGACCGAGGTGGGTGACGGCGTTGACGCCGAGCTCGGGCTGAGAGGAGTGAGCGGCTCGGCCGGTGAGGGTGACCTCGACCAGGGCATAGCCACGCAGCGACTGGGCGAGCGCGAGCCACGTCGGCTCACCGATGACCGCGACGTCGGCGCGGACGCCGAACCCGGGGAGGGCCTCGAGCACCGACAGGGTGCCCAGGCTCTCGTCCTCCTCGTCGGCGACGAGCGCGAGCACGACCCGTCCCGGCATCCGGCGGCGCACGAGCTCTTCGGCGGCGACGACCATCGCCGCCACACCACCCTTCATGTCGCACGCGCCACGACCCTCGAGCCGGTCGCCGTCGACGCGCGGCAGGAAGGGGTCGGTCATCCCCTCGACGCCCACGGTGTCGACGTGGCCGGTGAGGACGACGGTGGGCCCGGGCGCGGCCAGCGGGCCGACGGCGACGAGGCTGGGCCGGCTGGCATGCCCTGGCGGGTTCACGACATGGCTCTCGAAACCGCTGCCTGACAGCCGATCTCGCAGGTGCTCCACGATCGCCGTCTCCCCCGCAGCCCCCGGCACGAGGCCGGGGTTCACCGAGTCGATCTCCACCAGCGCGCCGGTGAGTGCGACGGCCGCGTCCCCGAGTGCGGCGTCCCTGCGCGGACCTCCCTCGGATGCCGTGCGCCCTCCCGAGGCGTCGTCGCTGGCCATGACCGAGACCCTACGCGTCCTCCGCGCAGGCCTGTGGGTAACTCCGAGCGGGCGTGGCGCCGACGCCTACAGTGAAGGGGTGCCACCTGGTCCTGACCCGGCGCTCGCCCGTGCGGCCGTCGAGAGCCTGCTCGCCCTGCGCGAGAGTGTCGCCGACGCCGAGGACGACATGCTCGCGTGCCTCGTCGTCACCGGAGAGCCCCGGCCACAGCGGGTGCTCGACGACTGGCTCGACCAGGTCGCCGACACCCTGCGAGCGCTCGGTGAGACGGCGTCCGACCTCTCCCCCGCCCTGGCCAGGTACGCCGACGAGCCGGCACATGGAGTATCCGGGTCTCGGAACGGCGTCGGGACGAGGAGCACGCCGTGAGCGTGGTTCCCGGCGACCCGGCATCCCTGTCGGCGTGTGCGGCGACGGCGCGGGCGATCGGCAGCCGCCTGGGGCGGCGCGCGACCGGCGTGCGGACGGCATCCCGGCTGGTGGCGCAGGGCTGGACCGGCCGGGCGTCCGCGGCGGTGCGGCGTCGCGCGAGCCGCCTCGCCGAGGCGACGGACACGACGGCCACCGAGCTCGACCGCGTCGGACGGGTGCTGCAGGACCACGCGAGCGACCTCGCCGATCTCGTCGCTCGGGGGCGACGGCTCCAGGAGCGCGCGCGGGAGGCCGGTCTCGAGGTGCGCGACGGTCGGGTCGAGCTGGCCTGGGGGGTCAGGGGAACGGCCGACGCGGCATCCGACCGCCAGCGTGAGCAGGCGCAGGTCGCGCTCCAGGCAGACCTCGACCTCGTGGTGGCCCAACACCGCCGGCGTCGGGACTGGATGCTCGGCGTGCTGCGCGAGTCGACGACGACGCTGTCCCAAGCCTCGCACGACCTGCGCGGTGGATGAGAGGATCGCCGAACTGCCGGGAACACCGAGGAAAGGGACGTGAGGGTGCGACTGACGACGCGCGAACAGCTGGCCGGGACCGTCGACCAGGTCTACGCGCTGCTCACCGACGTGGCCTTCCAGGAGGCCAAGTGCGTGGCGACCACCGACGACGCCAACCACTACAGCGTGGACGTCGCCGGAGGGCCGGCCGGTGAGAAGGTGCGCACCGAACGACACCTGAGGTCCGACGGGCTACCCGATGTCGCGAGGTCGTTCGTCGGCGATCACCTGACGATCATCGAGGTGCAGACCTGGTCGGGGCCGATGGCCGACGGGTCGCGCGAGTCCGTGGTCGACATGCACGTCAAGGGCGCACCCCTGACCCTGAAGGGGACGCTGCGCCTGGCGCCCTCGACGTCCGGCACCGTCAAGATGCTCGACGCCGAGCTGAAGGCACACGTGCCGTTCATCGGCGGCAAGATCGAGAAGGCCGCGGCCGAGCCGATCAACGCCGCGATCGAGATCGAGACCGAGATGCTGCGGGAGTGGCTGGCCCGCTGAGTGTCAGCCGGTCAGCCGGGTCAGCCGGTCAGCCTTTCAGCCCGGTCAGCCCATGTGGGGGTAGGCGTGCTGGGTCGGCGGGACGAAGTTCTCCTTGATGGAGCGCACCGAGGTCCAGCGCAGCAGGTTCGCCGCCGAGCCGGCCTTGTCGTTGGTGCCCGAGGCGCGGCCACCACCGAACGGCTGCTGCCCGACGACGGCGCCCGTGGGCTTGTCGTTGATGTAGAAGTTGCCCGCCGCGAAGCGCAGCCGGTGGAGCGCATCCGCGATCACGCCACGGTCCTGCGCGATGATCGCGCCGGTGAGGGCGTAGGGGGCGAACGACTCCATCTGGTCGAGCACCTTGCTGTACCCCCGGTCGGGGTAGACGTGCACGGCGAGGATGGGGCCGAAGTACTCCGTCGAGAACATCTCGTCGGTGGGGTCGCTGCTCTCGACGACGGTGGGTCGCACGAAGTAGCCGACGGAGTCGTCGTAGGTGCCACCTGCGACGACGTCGAGGTGGCTCGTCGCGTGGGCCCGGTCGATGGCCGCCTTGTGCTTCGCGAACGCCCGGTCGTCGATGACGGCGCCCATGAAGTTCGACAGGTCGGTGACGTCCCCCATGGCCAGGGCGTTGGTGATCTCGGCGAGGTCCTTCCTGATGACCTTCCACAGCGATCGCGGCACGTAGGCCCGCGAGGCCGCGGAGCACTTCTGCCCCTGGTACTCGAACGCGCCGCGGATCATCGCCGTCCGCAGCACGTCGGGGTCGGCGCTGGGGTGGGCGAGCACGAAGTCCTTGCC
>DATIAB010000113.1:0-5100 GCA_035458265.1 Ornithinibacter sp.
GTCAAGGCCGGCGTCATCGACCCGGTCAAGGTCACCCGCTCGGCGCTGCGCAACGCGGCCTCGATCGCCTCGATGGTGCTCACCACCGACACCCTCGTCGTGGACAAGAAGGAAGAGGAGCCGGCTGCCGCTGGTGGCCAGGGCCACGGGCACGGTCACTGAGGCCGACCCTCGTCGCGTCGCCTGACGACGCACCCCGTACGACACCGGATGCCGTCCGCTCACCCGAGCGGACGGCATCCGTCGTTCTCGCGGGCTCAGGGGGTGGCGGTGATGTGCAGGGTCTCGTCCTCGAAGGTCACGACGTCGCCGGGACGCACCTGACGGCCGCGGCGGGTGTCGACCTCGCCGTTGACGGCGACCACGCCGCGCTCGATGACCTCTCGCGCCATCGCCCCGTCCTCGACGACGCCGGCGAGCTTGAGCAGCTGGCCCAGGCGGATCGTCGCGTCGCGGATCGGGACCTCGATGGGGGTGCTCACCAGCCCAAGGCTACGCGGCCCCTCGATTCGGGCTCGCGCGGTGGGCGCACCTCGTGTCGGTCGCGACTGGGGCGTTGCCCGGGCCGCAGATCGACTGTCGCCGAAGCGGTGGTCTCCGGTGTCGGGTCACCCTGCGGCCCGGACTGCTTCCCACCCCCGGGTTCGTGGCGTCCGGGTCACGGCCGAGGCCGTGACGTCTCAGGACGCGATGTGGCGCTCCCGCGCGTAGAACGACTCGCGCTCGTCCTCGGTGAGCCCGCCCCACACGCCATAGGGTTCGCGCACCGCCAGCGCGTGGCTGCGGCAGGCCTGGATCACCGGGCAGTCGAAGCACACCTCCTTGGCGGCCCCAGCCCGGATGCGACGCTTGGTGCCGCGCTCGCCCTCGGGGTGGAAGAACACCTCGGGGCCGACGCGACGGCAGGACCCCTCGAGCTGCCAGTCCCACAGGTCGGCCACGGGTCCCGGGAGCCGGGTGGTCTCCGACATGCCTACCTCCATAGGTGCTGAGCCACTCCCCGAGTGGTCGGACACTTCACGCTAGGAGGGCCTTGGGAAAGGGTGGGTATGCCTTTGGTCAGGAGTTGGTCAAGACGTCGGGGAGATGTCGTCCAGGCGTCAACAAGGCTCCAGCACAACGTTGTTCAGCGCTCAACCAGCCCGGTGTTCGTCAAGGTACTGCAGCACGGCGAGCACCCGGCGATGGTCCTGCGGCGTGACCTCCGCGAGGCCCAGCTTCCCGAGGATGCGGGCGACATGGGTCTCGACGGTCCGCTCCGCCACGACCAGCCGGGACGCGATCCCGGCATTGGTCAACCCCTCGGCCATCAGCGCGAGCACCTCGAGCTCGCGCGGTGTGAGCGAGGCCAGCCCCGGGCTGCCGCCCACCATCAGCCGCGCGACGACCTCGGGATCGAGAGCCGACCCGCCCGCCGCGACTCGGTCGAGGGCGTCGAGGAACTGGCCGACGTCCAGCACCCGGTCCTTGAGCAGGTAGCCGAAGTGCCCGGTGGCCACGAGGTCGACCGACAGGCGCGACTCCACGTGCTGGGACAGCAGCAGCACTCCGGTGCCGGGTCGCTCGCGACGCACCCGGGCCGCGACACGGGCACCGTCGTCGGCGTGGTCGGGCGGCATCCTCACGTCGAGGATCGCGACGTGAGGGTCGTGCGCGAGCACCGCGGCGAGGGCGCTCGGCGCGTCGGGAGCGTCGGCCACGACGTCATGACCGACCTCGGTGAGCAGCGATCGCAGCCCGGCCCGGAACAGGGCCGAGTCCTCACCGATCACGATGCGCACGGGATGACCGCCTCGATCGAGGTCCCGGCCAGGGGGTCGGACGCGACCGTGAGCCGGCCACCGAGGGCGTCGACCCGGTCGCGCAGCATCGCCAACCCCGAGCCGGGGGCGATGCGCGCCCCGCCCCGGCCGTCGTCGCGCACCGCCACGTGCACCGACGACGCCTCCTGGCGCACGTCGACGGCCACCCGTGAGGCCTCGGCGTGCTTGACCGCGTTGGCCACTCCCTCGCTCGCGACGTAGTACGCCGTGAGGCTGACGTGCTCGGGCAGGTCGTCCGCGGCGTAGGTGAGGTCCAGGGGGAGGGCGCTGGACCGGGTGAGGCTCTCCAGCGCAGGCGCGAGGCCGTCGTCCAGACAGCTCGGACGCAGGCCGTGGGCGATCTGGCGCAGTTCGCTCACCGCGAGGCCGAGCTCGGCGACCGCGCCGTCGACGAGCTGGTCGAGGTCGACACGGTCCCCGGAACCCGCTTGGTGCTGTGCCACCCGCAGGCGCATCCCCAGCGAGACGAGGCGCTGTTGCGCGCCGTCGTGCAGGTCCATCTCGAGCCGCCGCCGCTCCTCGTAGCCGGCCTGCAGCAGGCGTCGGCGGCTGGCCTCCACCTCGGTCAGGGCGAGGGAGAGCTCACCGCGCAGCCGCACCGACTCGGCGAGCAGGGCGGCCTCCTGCGCCACCTCCTCGGGGATGCCGGCACCCCCGTCCCCGGGCCGGATCACCCCGACGACGTGGCCGGCCAGGGTGATCGGTGCCCCACCGTCCGCGGGCACCTGTTGCTGGTCGACGTCGACGAAGGCGGTGCTGCCCGGCCTGCGGTAGCCGACCCGCAGGCCGGGGTCGCGCAGTCCGTCGCGAAGCACCTGCTCGAGGCGTTCGGGCTCGTCGTCGCCCGCGTGGACGGCCGCCACGAACGCCCGGACGGCGCTGACCCCCCTGGCCCGGCGGGGGTGCAGCCGCCGACCGAGCACCCTCAGCAACAGCGAGCGGGCCGGGAGAAGGGCGATCATCACGACGACGGTGGCCAGGACCGCGGCGGTGGTGGAGTCCCCTCCCAGGGCCCGCCCGAGCGCTGCCGACAGCACGGCATACGCGACCACGACGCCGAACGCGAGGGTGGAGTAGGCAGCGGTCGCCACGAGCGCCTTGTCGACGTCGTAGAGGTCGTGGCGGAGCATCGCCACGAGCGTCGCCGCGGGGATCGCGAGGTTCATCGCGACGAGCCCCCCGAGGGCGACGATCGGGGTGCCGGTGAGCAGGAACCCCGCCCAGCACAGCAGGATCGTCGCCGGCACGCTGAGGCAGGCGAGGAACATCCACCGCAGGCGCTCCCTGTCCAGGGCGGTCGCCGCCGCGCGGTAGCGGCGCCGGGTCGACAGGGCCGCGGCCACGAGCCCCGCGTAGAACGCGATGAGCACGGGGACCGTGGCGTACCCGATCCAGTGCGTGCCGAAGGGGCGCGGCCAGTCGGCCAGTGGTGGCGCGAGCGGCCCGGGCGCCACCGCGAGCAGGACGTTGAAGGCGACGACGAGCAGTGGGAGCGCGATCGCGGTGCGTCGCGCCAGGGCGTCGACCGGGCGGCCGTCCGGCAAGAGCAGCAGCACCATCGCGAACGGGAGGAACCATCCCATCCAGATGCCCTGGGTGAGGTTGAGCAGCTCTGCGCTGGCCGCGAGGTCGCTCGGGGGAGCGGCCAGGGCCTCGGCCCACGTGCCGTGCGCCATCTGCAGCACGATGTTCGCGCCGGCGGCGGTGAGCCAGGTGCCGACCCAGTTCGCCGGGTCGTGCCGGGTCGCGAGGTGGCCCGCGGCGAACGGCACGGCCGAGCACAGCACCACCCCGCCCACCAGCCACGCACCCGCCGGGTCGCCCTTGTCCCGAACCGCGATGACGGCGAGCACGAGGAACGTGCCCGACACGGCCCACAGGACGTAGGTGACACGCCTCGGCCAGGTCATGCCGATCAGGCTAGGGCGGTGCTGGCCGCCCCGTCATCCGTGCCACCACGCACGCCGGGTGCAGTGCTGCCTCCGATGACGGGTCATCGAGGTCGACGCGACGGTTGTGGGGCACCGAACACCCCGACCGGAGGAGCACACCATGACCACCACCCAGCAGAGCACGACCGCGGACGCGGCTGTCCCGTCGACCACGTCGCCGCGTGACATGCGGCGGACCTGGCGCCGACTGGCCGCCGCCTCCCTCGTCCTCGGACCGCTCGGAGTGACGGTGATCCGTGCCGTCATGCCGTACTGGACCAACGACTCCACGACCGAGATGGTCGCGGGGATGGCAGCCTCGCCCGGCCGAGCGGCAGCGATGTCCTGGATCGCCCTGCTCGTGACGCCCTTCCTCATGCTCAGCGCGTTGGCGATGGGGTTCGTCGCGCGGCGCCGGGCCCCCCTGATCGCCACGTGGGGGGCCGCCGTCCTCTTCGGCGCGTACGCCCTGGGCAGTGCCGTGGGGGCTCCCGACATCCTCGTCGAGGCGCTGCTGGCCCGCGGTGACGACCAGGCATCGGTCTCCGCCGACGCCGCCCTGCTCATGGATGCGCCAGCGATGCTCGCGGGAGCCCTGACCTTCGTCATCGGTCACCTCGTCGGCATGGTCCTCGTCGCCATCGCCGTCGTCCGGGCTCGCGTCGTGGCCTGGTGGGTGGGCGCCCTCATCGCCGTCGCCCAGCCGATCCACGTCGTGTCGGCGGTGATCGTGCCCAACCGGCTGCTCGACGTCGTCCTCGGCTGGGGCGCCACCACCATCGGCTACGCGATCGTGGCGCTCGCCGTGCTGCGCACGAGCGACGACGAGTGGGACCTGGCCCCTGCCGCAGCCCGTAGAATCGTGCAATGAGCCTCGGACTCGACGAGATCGACACCACCCTCGGCCGCGACCTGCCCCGCGCAGCACCGCACTCACCCTTCGCCGAGCTCGGCCTGACGTACGACGACGTCCTGCTGCAGCCGGGCGAGACCGACGTCATCCCCAGCGAGGTGGACACCACCGCCCGGCTCACCCGTGAGATCTCCATCAGCGTCCCCCTCATCTCGGCCGCGATGGACACCGTGACCGAGGCGCGGATGGCCATCGCGATGGCCCGCCACGGCGGCCTCGGCGTGCTGCACCGCAACCTCTCGATCGAGGACCAGGCCTACCAGGTCGACCTCGTCAAGCGCACCCAGACCGGCATGATCTCCAACCCCGTGACGATCGGCCCGGACGCCACCCTCGAAGAGCTCGACGAGATCTGCGGGCGCTACCGCGTCTCGGGGCTCCCGGTCATCGACGAGGGCGAGCGCCTGCTCGGCATCGTCACGAACCGCGACCT
>DATIAB010000114.1:0-6834 GCA_035458265.1 Ornithinibacter sp.
CGCGTACCCGGCGCGACGCAACGGCCGGGACGTGCCGGCGGCCGAGGGCGTGAGCCTGCTGTCGGCGCTGCGCGGCGAACAGTCCGGCACGAGCCCGCGGGACCTCTTCTGGGAGCACGAGGGCAACTGCGCCGTGCGCCGCGGCCGGTGGAAGCTGGTCAGGAAGCACCGCGGTGCGTGGGAGCTCTACGACATCGAGGCGGACCGCACCGAGCTCCACGACCTCGCGCCGGAGAATCGCGACCTGGTGGCGACGCTCGCCGGGGCGTGGCAGGCGTGGGCGGACCGCTGCGGCGTGATCCCGCGCGAGAAGGTCCTCGAGCTCTACGCGGCGCGCGGGCACGGTCTTCCGGAGGAGTGACTCCGGAGGAGCGGCGAGCGGGCGACCACCACGGGGGTGTGGTGGCCCGCTCCTGACTCACGCGGAGCGGCCCTGCCGGCCGTACGTCACAGCGCGTGGCCGGCAGGGCCTCGACCGAGTGCCCCACGCAACTCGATCTGCCCCGGGAGGTGCGGGTCGGGGTCGCCCTGATACACGGGCTCACCCCTGGGGCGGGGCCCACCACGGAATTCGACGATTCGCCAGCGGGCGGTGAGGGCGCGCGAGAGAATTACACGGTTGATCTTCACTCATCGGCGTGGCGCCCTTGACATTTGCCTCCTACGATCGCTTCTTGTGTCCCAACAGTCACAAGAGCATCACTCGTCACAGCGGCCGTCCGCGCCCACCTCGGGCCTGCGGTACGTCGTGCGGCGTGCCGTCCGCACGGCGCAGCTGCTCGCCGGGGTGCTCGCCCTCCTCCTGTTGGTCATGCCGACCACCACCGGTCGCATCAGCCTCGCGTCCTCGACCTACCTGTGCTCCGGCTACCAGGGCTGCGAGGCGGCCGGCTACGGGAACGCCGGCTACCGGCAGGCGTCCTCGACGATGTACTGGCGGATGTACGCCGGGCACAACTGCACCAACTACGCGGCGTACCGCCTGATCCAGTCGGGCATGCCCGACGTCCGGCCGTGGGAGGGCAGCGGCAACGCGTCGAACTGGGGCGTGGCAATGGCCTCGATCACCGACCAGGTCCCTACCGTCGGCTCCATCGCCTGGTACAAGCCACACGTGACACCGGCCGGCTCGGCCGGGCACGTCGCCTACGTCGAGCAGGTCATCTCCGAGACCGAGATCATCGTCTCCGAGGACTACTGGGGTGGCGACTTCTACTGGCGCCGCATCACCAAGTCCGGTGGAGGCTGGCCGAGCGGGTTCATCCACTTCAACGACCGCGTGGTGCAGCCCACGTCGCCCCCCACCATCGCCGGCACGCCCATGGTCGGCGCCCCGCTCGAGGTGGCCGTCGGCGGTTGGACGCCGGCGCCCACGACCATCGCCGTCCAGTGGCTCGCCGACGGTGCCGCCATCCCCGGCGCCACCGGAGCCGGCTACGTGCCGACCCCGGACGTCAAGGGCAAGACGCTGACCGCCCAGGTGACGGCTCAGCTCGACGGCTACACCCCTGGGGCGGCGGCCCTCGCCACCGCTCCGGTGGCCCCCGGCACCTTCCAGCGCACGCAGGAGCCGACCATCCAGGGTGCCCCCGAGGTCGGCACCACCTTGACGCTCACCGCGGCGGCATGGGCGCCGCAGCCCACGAAGGCCAAGACCCAGTGGTACGCCGACGGCAACGCGCTCCCCGGGGCCACCGGGACGACGCTGACCCTCACCCGGGACGAGATCGGCAAGCAGATCAGCGCGCGCGTCATCGCGAGCGCCAAGGGCTACAAGAAGTCGAGGGCGAGCGCACCGGCGACCTCGCCGGTCCTCGCAAAGCCGGTCACGCTCACACGCCCGTCCCGGGTCAAGGGCGCACCGGAGGTGGCGCAGCGCCTCGTCGTGAAGCCCGGAAGCGTCCGGCAGGCCGGCGCGACCGCCACCTACCAGTGGCTGCGCGACGGTCGACGCATCGCCAAGGCCACGCACCCCACGTACACGGTCCGTCGCGGCGACCTGGGCCGCGGCCTGTCCGTCGAGGTCACGTGGAACCGACGCAACTTCCGCGCCACGACCGAGACCCTCGCCGTGGCGTCCCCCGTCACGACCGTGCCGAAGGTGCGGGTCCGGCCCGAGGCCAAGCGGGGACGCGTGATCGTCGACATCCGCGTCAAGGCCGTGGGAGCGCGCAAGCCGGCCGGTGCGATCACCGTCACGGTCGGCAAGCGCGTCGCGGAGGGCCAGCTCGTCGAGGGGAGGGCGCGCCTCGTCGTGCGCGACGTCAAGGCCGGCACGCGGCCCCTGGTCGTGCGCTACGCGGGCACCGACGTCGTGCAGCCGGGAGTCGCTCGTACGACGGTCACGGTGCTGGGCGCGAAGTCGTGACGACGGTCGCCCTCACCCTCGGAGGGTGAGGGCGGGGCACCGTGCAGGCGCGCATCGTGGTGGCTGCACCACTGTCGACCTCGCGCACGGTTCAGTGCTCCGTGTGCACACTGGAGATTCGAACCATGAAAGCCAACGTCGGTTCCCCCAGGAGCGCTGCCAGACGGGTCGTCGAGGTCGTCAGCGACGGAACCGGACGTTCGCAGGACGAGGTCGTCGTGCTGGCGACCATCGGCGCGGCTGCGTTGGCGACCGTAGCCGTGTGGCGAGGTGTGGCCTGGGCCGTGCAGGCCCTGACGGACCAGAACCCCTGGCCCGCGCCACCGGCAGCGAGCCGCCGGTAGGCCCGAGACGATCGACGGGAAGGCGCGACGGATGAAGGTGCGACCGGGGGCTGTGGTTCGCGGAACGGGTGTAGCGCTCGCGTGCCTCGCACCTGACTCTGCCAAGCGCTCGCCCATCCTTCTGGCGGGCTTCGCTGTTGGCTGGTTCCTGGACAGGCCCGGCCTCCAGGTCCTCACGGTCGTCCCTGACACGGAAGAGCCGTGGAGGCGCGCCACCGTGCCCTTCGCGACCTCGGTCGCGTCGTGGTCGAGCGTGATGCTGGCGGCCTTGACCGCTCTTCGGAGGACAAGGCTGCCCGTGCCGATCGCCGCCGTCCTGCTCGGCGGCGGCCTCGTCGTGGTCGACTCCGTCCTGGCCGATCTGGGAGACGCGCGAGACGCTGCAGAGGCCGGGACCTCCGACTAGGGAGCTGTGGCTGGCACGCAGACGGCACAGGGGCCGGCTTCCTGTCGGAAACCGGCCCCTGACCTGCGTGAACGCTGGTGGGCGATACTGGGTTTGAACCAGTGACCTCTTCCGTGTCAAGGAAGCGCGCTACCGCTGCGCCAATCGCCCAAGTCTTGAGTTGTGTCGGTGTCGATCCTTGGCGGAGGTGGGTACGGGATTTGAACCCGTGTAGACGGATTTGCAGTCCGTTGCCTCGCCTCTCGGCCAACCCACCGTGGAGGTTCCGATGATGAACGGGGGAGACCTTCCGAGCGGACAACGAGACTCGAACTCGCGACCTCAACCTTGGCAAGGTTGCGCTCTACCAACTGAGCTATGTCCGCCTGCATCCTGCGCCGTTTCACCGGCCCTGAGTGCGAGTGGAACAGTAGTACATGCCCGACGAGGCACCAAAATCGCCCCCCTCGTCCGTGTGTCCCACGCGTCCCAGCAGGCTCGCCCCGACCCCTAGAGTGACGCCATGCGCGCGTGGATCGACGGTGACCTGCTGGCCGACCCGACCCAGGGGGCGATCGCGGTCACCGACCACGGCTTCACCGTGGGAGACGGGGTCTTCGAGGCGGTCAAGACCCTGCACGGCGAGCCCTTCGCGCTGACCCGGCACCTGACCCGGCTCGAGCGGAGTGCCGCCGGCCTCGGGCTGCCCGCCCCCGACCTCGACGACGTACGACGCGGGGTCGCGGCCGTGCTCGACGGCGGGCAGGACGACCCGATGGGTCGGCTCCGCATCACCTGGACCGCCGGGCCGCACCCGATGGGGTCGGGACGCGGCGGGGGACCGGCGACCCTCGTCGTCGCCTACAGCGCCATCGACCACGCCCCCGCCGAGACGACGGTCGTGACGGTGCCGTGGACCCGTAACGAGAACGGCGCCACGGCGGGGCTCAAGACGACGTCGTACGCCGAGAACGTGATCGCCCTGGCGCACGCGCACCGGCACGGCGGGACCGAGGCCGTGTTCGCCAACACCGCGGGCAACCTGTGCGAGGGCACGGGGTCCAACGTGTTCTACGTCGTCGACGGGGAGCTGCGCACGCCGAGCCTGGCGTCAGGGTGCCTGGCCGGCATCACCCGCGAGCTGGTGCTCGAGTGGTGCGACGTCCGGGAGGTCGACGAGCCGCTGGCCGAGGTGCGCGCGAACGCGAGCGAGGCCTTCCTCGTCTCCACGACCCGCGACGTCCAGGCCATCGCCCGGTGGGACGACCGCGACCTCCCCGCGCCCGGCCCGGTCACGAAGCAGTGCGCGGAGACGTGGGCCGCCCGGGAGGCTGAGACCATGGAGCCATGACGAGCCCTGACTCCTCCCTCGACCCGGCGATCTCCGCCCGCCTGCGCCACACGGCCGAGGGCCTCGTCCCCGTCGTGGTGCAGCAGCAGGGCTCCGGCGAGGTCCTGATGCTCGCGTGGGTCGACGACGAGGCGCTCGCCCGCACCATCGACACCGGGCGGGCGACGTACTGGTCGCGCTCGCGGCGGGAGTACTGGGTCAAGGGCGACACCTCGGGCCACGTGCAGTGGGTGAAGGAGGTCCGCCTCGACTGCGACGGCGACACCCTGCTCTTCGTGGTCGACCAGGTGGGTGCCGCCTGCCACACCGGCGACCACACCTGCTTCGACGCCGACCTGGTGCACCGGGTCGATGACTGAGCCGCGTGAGCAGCGTCCCACCGGCCGACGCACCTTCGGCCCCGTCGTCCTGCTCGGCGTCGCGTCCGCGGCCCTGGCCGCGTGGGCTGCGAGCAAGCCCTGGGTCGACGGCACGGGCGCGGACTCGTCCACGGAGGCGTCTGTCTCCGTCGCCACGACGGCCGCCGGTGAGATCGCGTCCTCCCCGCTCGGGACGGCACTCGCCTTCGTCGTGCTCGCCTGCTGGGGCGTCCTGCTGGTCACCCGCGGGCGGTTCCGACGGGTGATCGCGGGGCTGTCCGTGCTGGCGGCTCTCGGCTACGCCGCGACCGTCGTCTGGGCTCCGTCCAGCCTGCCCGACCACCTCGTCGAGCAGGTACGCCGCCGGACGGGGGTCACGCTCGAGGACACGGCGCTGACCGGCTGGTTCTGGCTCGCGTGCGCCGCTGCCCTCCTGGTGCTCGCCTCGACCGTCCTCGCGTTCGGACTGGTCCGCACCTGGCCCGAGATGGGGACGCGGTACGACGCCCCCACGGGAGCCCGGGCCACGGGCGATGCCGACCCGGCGCAGGTGTCGAGCGACCGGCCCACCGACAACATCGACATCTGGAAGGCCCTCGACGACGGTCGCGACCCGACCGCCTAGACTCGTCGCGCACTCGCCCGACCGCGCAACGACCGACGAAGGAGCACCCACGATGGCTGCTGGCCACGGCAACACCCCCGCTGCATGGACCGCCGTGGGGATCGCGATGCTCGGCTTCGTCGTGGGCAGCGTCGCGCTGCTGCAGGTCCCCACCCAGATGACCCTGCTCTGGGTCGGCATCATCATCGCGGTGGTCGCGTTCCCGCTGTTCCTCGTGCTGTCGAAGCTCGGCTTCAACTCCTCCGACCACTGAGCCCGGACCCAGGCCGAGCGCCGCACCCGGGTCGGCGGCCACGTCCGGCCACTGGGCACCGCCCCCGGGCGGGCTGGGGCCGGGTGAGAGGCTGAGGCCATGCCAGCGACCGGTTCCGTGCTCGACGACATCGTCGCGGGGGCACGCGACGACCTCGCCCGCCGCGAGGCCGCGCTCCCGCTCGGCGAGCTGCGCGCCCACCTCGCCGACGCACCGCCCCCGCGCGACCCGATGCCGCACTTCCGCGGCGCCGGGTCGAGCGTGATCGCCGAGGTCAAGCGCCGCAGCCCGAGCAAGGGCGCGCTCGCCGACATCCCCGACCCGGCCTCGCTCGCGCAGGCCTATGCCCGCGGCGGTGCCGCGGCCATCTCGGTGCTGACCGAGGAGCGCCGCTTCGGCGGCAGCCTGGCCGACCTGCGCGCCGTGCGTGCCGCCGTCGAGACCCCGATCCTGCGCAAGGACTTCATCGTCGAGGGCTACCAGCTCGTGGAGGCCCGCGCCGCCGGTGCCGACCTCGCGCTGTTGATCGTGGCCGCGCTCGACGACGACACCCTCCGCAGCCTCCACGACGAGGCGAGGGCCCTCGGGTTGACGGTGCTCGTCGAGGTGCACGACGAGGCGGAGGCCGAGCGCGCACTGGCACTCGAGGCGGAGCTGATCGGGGTCAACAGCCGCAACCTCAAGACCCTCGAGGTGGACCCCGACGTGTTCGGCCGCCTCACCCCCCAGATCCAGGGCGATGCGGTCCTCGTCGCCGAGAGCGGCATCACCGGTGTCGCCGACGTCGAGCGCTTCGTCTCCGAGGGAGCAGGCGTGGTGCTGGTCGGCGAGGCACTGGTCAAGGACGGCGACCCGGAGGCCGCCGTACGAGCGATGACAGGAGTGACGGCACCGTGAGCGTGCAGTCGAGCACCACCGGCACGGGCAAGGGCAGGTACGACGCCGACGAGCGCGGCTACTTCGGCCAGACGTGGGGCGGGCGGTTCATGCCCGAGGCCCTCGTCGCCGCGCTGGACGAGCTGACCGAGGCCTGGCAGGACGCGATGGCCGACGCTGCGTTCGTCGCCGACTTCGAGCGGGTGCTGCGCGACTACGCCGGCACGCCGAGCCGGCTCTACCACGCCGAGCGGCTCTCCGAGCTCGTCGGCG
>DATIAB010000115.1:0-4063 GCA_035458265.1 Ornithinibacter sp.
GACAACCCCAAGGGCTGGTCGCTCAGCGTGCCGACCCTCAGCGGTGACGTCGTCGGCCTGCCGTCCTTCGACACCCTGGGCGAGGTCGACCTCTTCGGCGCCTTCGGCAGCGCCGGCACCGGTGTGCTGGCCGCGCTCCTCCTCGTCTTCTCGCTCCTGCTGGCCGACTTCTTCGACACGATGGGCACCATGACGGCCATCGGCGCCGAGGCCGGCCTCAACGACGAGGAGGGCACCCCGCCGGGCGCCCAGCGCATCCTGGTCGTCGACTCGGTCGCCGCGATCGCCGGCGGCGCCGCCGGCGTCTCGTCCAACACGTCCTACATCGAGAGCGCCTCGGGTGTCGGGGAGGGCGCCCGCACCGGCCTGGCCTCCGTGGTCACCGGCGCGCTGTTCCTGCTCGCCACCTTCTTCACGCCCCTCGTCGCGGCGATCCCCTCGGAGGCAGCCGTCCCGGCACTGGTGCTCGTGGGCTTCCTCATGATGCAGCAGGTCACCGAGATCGACTGGCGCGACCTCGAGGTGGCCATCCCGGCCTTCCTCACCGTCGTCCTCATGCCGTTCACCTACTCGATCTCGGTCGGCATCGGCGCCGGCTTCGTGGCGTACGTCTTCATCAAGGTAGTCGTCGGCAAGACCCGCGAGGTCCACCCGCTCATGTGGGTCGTGGCCGCCCTGTTCGTCGTCTACTTCGCCTACACGCCCATCAGCGGCTGGCTCTCCTGACCGCCCGGGGCGAGGAAGAGCCTGACAACGTCAGCGAGCGCCTGACCTCTTCAGGAATCCCCGGTCAGCCGGCCGTTCCTGAACATGTCAGCCCGTGCAAGGCCTGACAACTTCGGGGATCCCCGGTCAGCCGGGGATCCCTGAAGCGCCCGACCGGAGCCGGAATAGTTAGCACAAGTAATGAGTTACGCTAACGACATGCCGACCGCCGACCTCCGTACCGACGCCGGGCTCGCCTCCGAGCTCCGGGCCGGTGTCATGCGCCTGCGCCGCCGCCTCGTCTCCGAGCGCCACCCCGACAATGACCTGAGCATCCCGCAGATGGTCGTGCTGGGCCTGCTGGTGCGGATGGGCGACCAGACCGTCGGCGACCTGGCCCGCGCCGAGCGCGTCCAGCCGCCGTCGATGACCCGCACGGTCAACTGCCTCGAGTCCGACGGCTACGTCGAGCGGCGCCCCCACGAGACGGACGGGCGCCAGGTCGTCGTCTCGCTCACCGATGCCGGCCGCGCGGCCGTGCTGGCCGATCGCCAGCGCCGCGACGCCTGGCTCTCCAGGCGCCTCGCCGAGCTCACGCCCGCCGAGCGCGCCACCCTCCGCGACGCGGCCCCCATCCTGGCCCGGCTCGCCGTCGCCGACTGACCACCTGATTCGATGACCGACTGAGGAGTCACCACGAGTCCCACGTTCCGCTCCCTCTCCAACCCGAACTACCGCCGCTACGCAGCCGGCGGCGTCGTGTCCAACACCGGCACCTGGATGCAGCGCGTCGCCCAGGACTGGCTGGTGCTCGAGCTCGCCGTCGGGTCCGGCGCCACCGCGCTGGGCATCACGACCGGGCTCCAGTTCCTGCCGTTCCTGCTGCTGACGCCGTTCGCCGGCCTCGTCGCCGACCGCGTGCCCAAGCAGCGCCTGCTGCAGCTCACCAACCTGGGCATGGCGCTGCCCGCCGCCGTCCTCGGCGTCCTCGCCGTCACCGGCGTCGCCGAGGTGTGGCACGTCTACGTCCTGGCCTTCCTGCTCGGCTCCGCCTCGGCGTTCGACGCACCCGCCCGCCAGTCCTTCGTCTCCGAGCTCGTCGAGCCCGGCGACCTGACCAACGCGGTCGGCCTCAACTCCGCCAGCTTCAACGCCGCCCGCCTCGTCGGTCCCGGCCTGGCCGGCGTCCTCATCGCCGCCTTCGGCGGGGGAGCGGTGGCGACCGGGTGGGTCATCCTCCTCAACGCGGTGTCGTACGCCGCCCCGATCTGGTCGCTGCGCCACCTCGACGCCACCCGCATCGACGCCGCGGCGCCCGCCGACCGCGGACCCGGCGCGATCCGCGAGGGCGTGGCCTACGTCCGCGCGCGCCCCGACCTGCTGCTCGTGCTCGGGCTGGTGTTCTTCGCCGGCACCTTCGGCCTCAACTTCCAGATCACCTCCGCGCTCATGGCCACCGAGGTGTTCGGCAAGGGGCCCGAGGAGTTCGGTCTCCTCGGCACCTTCCTGGCCGTCGGATCGCTGACGGGCGCGCTCCTCGCTGCGCGTCGCACCCAGGTGCGCCACCGCCTCGTGGTGGGGGCCGCCCTGGCCTTCGGCACGTCGGTGATGCTGGCCGGGCTGATGCCCTCCTACCTGACCTTTGCGCTCCTCGCGCCGGTCACGGGCCTCACCGCGCTGACGTTCATCACCAGCGCCAACACCTACATGCAGCTCCACACCGACGCCGGCGTCCGCGGGCGGGTCATGGCCCTCTACCTCATGATCTTCATGGGCGGCACGCCCGTCGGCGCCCCCATCATCGGCTGGATCGGCCAGGAGTACGGCGCACGCTGGACGCTGCTGGGCGGTGGACTCCTCACGATCGCTGGGGTGGCGCTCTCGGCGGCCCTCTACCTGCGGCTCGACCGCAGGCGGCGCGAGAGGGAGCGGCCGGTCGTCGAACCGGGCGTCCGGGCGGCGCCGGCGGCATTTTGACCCTGCCGTGGCGCCCGAGTAGCCTCAATCCTCGTGTCTGGCACGTCCAGACCCATGCCCATGCTCGGAACTACGCGGCGTTCGAGGCCGCGCCCCGGCTGGCCACGGTATTCGCAACAGGCACATGCAACAACGCACGACACCCGAGTCCGGCACCGCGCCGGACCGTGATGAGCAGACAGAGAGAGGGAACCACCCGGTGCCCACCATCAACCAGCTGGTCCGCAAGGGCCGCCAGGACAAGGTGTCCAAGAACAAGACGCCTGCCCTGAAGGGATCCCCGCAGCGCCGAGGCGTCTGCACCCGCGTCTACACGACCACCCCGAAGAAGCCGAACTCCGCCCTCCGCAAGGTCGCCCGCGTGCGCCTGAGCAGCGGCGTCGAGGTCACCGCCTACATCCCGGGTGTCGGTCACAACCTGCAGGAGCACTCGATCGTGCTCGTCCGCGGCGGCCGTGTGAAGGACCTTCCCGGCGTCCGCTACAAGATCATCCGCGGCTCGCTCGACACCCAGGGTGTCAAGAACCGCAAGCAGGCCCGCAGCCGCTACGGCGCGAAGAAGGAGAAGTAATGCCTCGCAAGGGTCCCGCTCCCAAGCGCCCCCTCGTCGTCGACCCGGTCTACGGCTCCCAGCTGGTCACCCAGCTCGTGAGCAAGGTCCTGCAGGACGGCAAGAAGGCTGTGGCGCAGCGCATCGTCTACACCGCCCTCGAGGGCTGCCGCGAGAAGACCGGCACCGACCCGGTCGTCACGCTCAAGCGCGCGATGGACAACGTCAAGCCGGCCATCGAGGTCAAGTCCCGCCGCGTCGGCGGCGCGACCTACCAGGTCCCCGTCGAGGTCAAGGCCAACCGCTCCACCACGCTGGCCCTGCGCTGGCTCGTGGGCTACGCCGCCGACCGTCGCGAGAAGACCATGGCCGAGCGCCTGATGAACGAGATCCTCGACGCGAGCAACGGCCTCGGTGCCGCTGTGAAGAAGCGCGAGGACACCCACAAGATGGCCGAGTCCAACAAGGCCTTCGCCCACTACCGCTGGTGACGGCGAGGGGCCGTACGACCCGCACCGCGCGTCGTACGGCCCCTCACCCCACGAGCTCCCACCAACTTCCGAGGGACTGAGACACAACAGTGGCTGTCGACATCACCACCGACCTCAACAAGGTCCGCAACATCGGCATCATGGCGCACATCGACGCCGGCAAGACCACCACCACCGAGCGCATCCTCTTCTACACCGGCATCACCTACAAGATCGGTGAGGTCCACGAGGGTGGCGCCACGATGGACTGGATGGAGCAGGAGCAGGAGCGCGGCATCACCATCACGTCGGCCGCGACGACCTGCTGGTGGAAGAACCACCAGATCAACATCATCGACAC